>CAZDJL010000262.1:0-2491 GCA_964505745.1 uncultured Desulfovibrionaceae bacterium
TATGGACGCCATCGAAGCCGTACCCGAATAACCACTGCCGACTTCAGCACACGGCGTCCCATCACACCCTGGATCACATGGAGATATTTACATGAAACGCTTTATCCTTTCTTTTGCCGCAGCGCTGATGCTCTTTGGTTTCAGCGCCGGAGCAGCCCTTGCACAGGAAATAGTTGTCGCCAACGGCACAGGATTCACCATCCAGCGACTTGGCCTTGTTGACTCCAATGCAGGCGGCAATGCTCAGGATCTTTTGGGCAACGACACGCTTGCCAGTGGCGAAGGCCTGAAGATCAACATCAACGGCAGCCCCAAGGGCTGGGAACTTATAGCCGTTGACAGCGATGGCGGTCAGGTGAACTGGCAAAACCTCGACCTGAGCGGCGTAAAAAAAATTACCCTGCGCGGCGATGGATCTGCAGAACTTGAATAAATGTGATGCTGCATACGTGCCAGCATTCCCGTAATTCTTGCAGGTTTAGCTGATCCGCAGGCATGCACAGCCGGTGACAAAAGCCTATCAGCTTGAGCGGGCTATATATGTTGCATGGCTTGAAGAGGAAGGTACCAGAACGCTTGTTCGGGTACCTTCCTCTTCGCTGTTTTCCTGTCAATCCCTATGGTTCTGCTGCCGCACTTCACCGGAGGTTACTGGGGCCTCGCGCTGAAAAACTTTTCGGGCAACCTCCGCGAACGCAGGATGAAATAATGCGGCCAGCATCGAATCCTACATATACAAATTTGCTATTGACCCACAATAAATGTGGTGTTCTTTTAAGGGGTAGTGCAATTGCAACTGACTATCTTATGACAAGCCACGCTGACATTTCGGAGAACCAATGGAATCAGGCAAAAAGGGATTGCCAGTCATTTCCGGCATGGGCATTGCCAGCCTGCTGGCAGCCCAGTTTGTAGTTTTTCTGGAAGGCCGGGGACTTGGCATTGTATCTTTTTCCCTGCAAAACGCTGTTGTCGGATTTTGCGGCGGCATAATTCTGGGCGGACTGCTTTTTTCCACATGGCTTCCCAAACGGTTTGGCGCTCCGTGCGCAGTGGCCTTGACCCTGATGGGCGCGCTGCTGTGGACGGGCGGCATATTCCAGAACAATGCCATATACTCCTATGGAGCCTGCTTCTGGGGCGGGACGGTTCTGCCTCCGTTGCTCAAAAATTTTTTTGCGCGCAGTTCATCACCCGGCTTTCATCTGGGCGTTGCCTTTGCTATTGGGGATTTTTTCTGGCTTTTTTTATACATCTTTCCCCTTTCAGATGAATCACTGCAATGGCTCATGCTGTGCCTTCAGTTCGTGAGCGGCTGCATGGCGGCAATTTGCCTGTTCAAAGCGCAATCGACAACAGAAGGATTGGAAATTGTACGCAAGTCAGACAGGCTGACAGTAATTTCACTCAGATATCTGACTGCCATCGCCTTTATATTTTTTCTGTTAAATGCCTTTGTGGACATTACCTTTTACAGAATTCACAGTCAGGCTTTTCCCATCCCCGCTCAGGTACACCTGTATACGTGGCTGGCCTATCCCATTGTTGGCGTGCTGATTGACAAGTACGGAACAGATATGCGCCTGTTGCTCATCTGCATTGGCGGGGTAATTTTATCCCCAACTCTTGTAGTCATCACAGAGGGAACAGTCATTTACTGGATCATTTATGTGATTGACCTTGCGTGCCGTGGCATTGCGCAATTGTACTTTCTGCTAGTTTTCGCTCAGATCGGCAGGCACTCTCCCCGGCGCGGCCTGATTTCTGCCATTCCTTACCTTGCAATGCTTATGGCTTTTTTGTGCGTATACCGCTTTGTGGAGCACTTTCCCGGTACAGTGCCGGTTGCATTCTGGTGCCTTTTTCTCACTACGGCCTTCAGCTATGTGAGCTCCCGCATCCAGTACGCCCTGACGCTTACCGGGGTATCAAAAACGCCCACGGCGGACAGCGAAGACAAAACAGAGCACAAAGCCTTCACCCCGCAGGAGTCACACAAAAACGAGCGCTGCCGGGCAGACAGCATAGCTGATTTTGCCCTGAAATACGGTATTTCTTTGCGCGAACGGGATGTTTTGTGCCTGATTCTTGAGGGGTGTGATACGTCTGCCATTTGCGATCGGCTGCATATTTCTGAAAACACGCTTAAAACCCACATCCGGCAAATACTGCGCAAGACGGAAACACGAAACAGAAACGCTCTGCTGGTACTCTTTTTCAATGAAGAAAATATGGAAAAAGAAGCAGAGACGCGCCTTGAGAGTTTTTAGCCCTCAGGCCATCGGGCGGCAGGAGCAGGCCGCCGGCATTATCCCTGCGGCGTACTGCCGTGGTGACAGGCGTGCTTGCCCTTACTGGCCCGACTGACCTTCGTGCTGCAAAAATGAAAAATGCACCTGCCCCGCTGCGTAACGGACATTCGTAATGTCTGGCCGTAACCGCCTGAACAGCTTGTATGCCTGAAGCGCCCTGTAGCCATACTGGCAGTGCA
>CAZDJL010000263.1:0-2477 GCA_964505745.1 uncultured Desulfovibrionaceae bacterium
TTTTCACAGAAATGTTCCGGCTTTAATACGACCCTCCCGCCAAAAGAGAAGCCAGAGGCAAGCTTTGTCTGTTCTGACGGGCGCGCCCGGCATATACGCCGTCAGGCGCTGGGCATTTTCAGGATGAAGAGGCTTTATATGCTCATCCTGCTGTTTTTTTCTATCATTTCAATAGTTCTGGTCATCTGCAAGCCTTGCGGAGTGCCCCTGTTCATTTCCCGCTCCAAAGAGGCGATACCCTTGATAACGCTTGTGTGTGTGCGGTTAAAGGCACGCCCTATCTGGGCCAGGGTAAGCTCGGTATGTTTGCGGGCCAGGAAGAAAATGGCGTTTCTTGCCGAAACATAGTTGGCCCGCCGCGTCTTTGACGCCAGATCGTCCTGCTTGAGGGCGTAGGCCTGGCAAACCGTGCGTATTATCGACTCAAAGTCGATAATCTCATTGCTGGCGGCGAACTGTTGAAGCAAATCGGCCGCAAGATCAAGGCTGATATCTCTGTTGAGGATTTTCGCCTGTAAAATCAGGTTGTGCAGGCAGCTTTCAATTCTCCGCACATCATTCTGGATATGTTCGGCAAGCAGCTCGGCCACCTGATCGGGCAGCAGCACCTGATGAATACGGGCTTTTTCCTTAAAAATGGTCTTTCTTGTCTCAAAGCAGGGAGGGGCGATTTGAGCGAAAAATCCTGAGCAGAAACGGGAGGCCAGCTGGCAGTCGAGGTCTTTCAGATCCTGGGGCTTGAAAGATGATGAGAATACAACCCTTCCCCCGTGCTCCCGAATGCTTTTTATGGTGGAAAGAACTTCGTCCTGCATTTTCTCCTTTCCTTGCAGAAAGTGAATGTCCTCCAGCAGCAATACGTCAACCTCGCGATAGGTGGCCTTAAAGCGTTCAGTGTCTTTCGCCTTTATTGCCGCAATCATGCGGGTGCCGAATTCCTCGGCGGTAAGGCAGGCAAATTTGGCCTTATGGTTATGCTCATTACGCATTTCGTAAAGCATAGCCTGCATCAGATGCGTTTTGCCCAAACCCGGCCCGGAAGATAAAAACAGGGTGTTCACATCCTGTATGTCTTTGCCGCAAATGGCCTTCGCCGCGCTGAACGCCAGCTCGTTCGACGGCCCAACCACAAAACTGTTGAATGAATAACGGTGCGTCAGCGGCGGGGTGAACTGCTCTTTGAAGTTTAAGGGCAGGCCCACCTGCTCGGCGCCGTCCTCTGTGGCTTGGGCGGCTGGCTGGCTTGTGAACACGGCTTCAGGCAGAGGGTTCTCCGGCTTTCCGCATTTAAGTTCCAGCTTTATGTCTTTGCCGTGAATAACGCTGGCCGCTTTAGCCAGAATATTCAGGTAGCGCTCCCTCACCCTGGTTGTAACGAATTCAGTGGGCGCAAAAATGGTGAGTGATAATTCGTTGGAGTTTTCGGTGCTGCACTCGGCTTTGAGCGGGGCGATCCATACTTTGAAATGCCCTGGATCAAGCTGCTCGTGCAGGTGAGTTTGTATTTCAGACCAGATATTTTGCATGATGGTGTGATACGCCATATTGTGAAGTTTACCAAGAAGGGTAGAGGGCAAACCGGGAGGATTTGCTTTTCTTCTTTCCAAAGCCATCCCCCTCATAAGTCATAGTAAAGACTGAATTTGTCTGTGGGAGCTGGTTATTGCGCACAGGCGTTGAAAGCCTTGAGTTCGAAGGTAAAAGGATGTGTCAATAATAATTCAATGGATTAACCTCCTTTTTTATCAAAAGGTGAAAGTTGTGTTATCTTAAAATTACTTAAATTTACTTTAAAATTCAAAATGAACGATGGCTTTCTTGTTTCTGTTCATTTACGAGACCGTCAAGGTTTTTTAAAAATATTTTTTATTTTCAAGAGGCTCGGCAAAGGCAAAAATTTGCAGGGTATGGCATGCAATGCCCTATCTGCTAAGCTTTTTCAGATCTGGCATTGCAGGGCTTGGGCAAACCCATGTTAATTTTGGCGGTTGGCTGGTTTAAAGGAAAGTTTACTGAAAAGGATAGTGGACGGGAATAAAATAGGCCAAGCTATTTTTAGCCTGAAAAAAATCTTTTAAACCTGGGATAATCGTAGAAAATACGTTGTTTTGCTATGGTTTCGCTTTATCTGAAATAATCGGGAAGCGAGTAGACATTTGCTTTTTCAGGTTCTTCAAACAAGGAGCTGATCGGCAGGTTTAAAACGTCTGCAATCGCATTAAGGGTAGATAGTTTGCACTCCGCAATTTGCTTGCACCGTGCCCGCTGTATGGTTTGGACAGAAAGATTGGCGTAAGACGCGAGCATTCTTATAGAGTACCCTCTCTCAGACATCAATTTTATAAGGTTACTTTTTATGGCGGCCATATTGTTTATGATGAGCAACTATATTTTAATTAGATTCTTATATATAGGATTGAAAAAAAGTTCAATTATAATATTGATAAAATTTACTTCAAAGAAAAGGGGTGAAATTT
>CAZDJL010000264.1:0-2462 GCA_964505745.1 uncultured Desulfovibrionaceae bacterium
GTCATTAAGCCGGGCCAGCACTTCCACAGCAAGCCTAGAAGCGTGCTCGTCGCTGCTTTTCAGGGCGGCTTCAAGGCGTTTTGAGTTTCCGATTCCGACCAGGGCGTCAATCATCAGGTTCAGGCGTTCCGGTTCAATATCCGGGTCGATTGTCTCTGCAAGCTTGAACAGGGCTTCCGACGCATCTTCTCCGCCCACATATTTGAGGCCTATAGCGGCGGCGTCCTGTACCGTGGCGTCTTCATCCTCGAGCGCATCCAGGAGATATAAGCGGAAAAGATCTTTGTCCTTTTCAAGATAAAGGGCCAGTGACTTTTCATTCAAAATTTGCACAATGGCTTTGATAATTTTGTTGCGCAGCGGGCCGCAGGTGCAGCAAAGCTTTTTGGAAAGCAGCGGAACGGCCTTGATGTTGCCAAACTCTCCCAGGGCTTCAATAATCATTGAGGACACAAGGTCGCTGGATTTGTCCATGGCCTTTACCAGAGCCATGATGGAGGATTCGCTGCGGATTTTGGTTAATGCCTCGATTATGGAAAACTGCACCCATTCTTCATCGTTAAGCGCCTGATTCAGGACGCTGGCGGCTTCGGGAAAGCCCAGGCTGCCAAGGCTCATGGCCGCCTGATAGCGGACGTTTACTTCGGGATCGCGCAAAAGGGTGTTGCCAAGGGCCGTCATTGCCTCAATGCTGGCGGTCGAGCCCAGGATGTCGGCAGCGAAATTTCTCAGATCCGGGTCATTGTCAAGCAGCAGATCTTTCAGCGGCTCAATGGAGTCTTTTCCGATTTCCCGCAAAATATCCATGGAAATGTTGCGAATGGGCGCTTCGTCCGAGCGAAGCAGAGGGAGGAGATCGTTTACCACTTCGGGGCCGCGTATCCGGCGCAAGGCATATTCCGCCGCCTCCTGAACTCCTAAATTTTCAGAATTCAACAGCCGGACAAGCAGAGGAACTGCATCTTCAAGATGGGTGTCTCCAGCTGAAAAAGCTGCTTCGCGCAATATTGCCGGGTCATTGTCTTTCAGTCCGTCTAGTATCTTTTGTTCATTCATGCGAAAACCTCTGCGGCTTGTTGTAGTCCGGGAACGGATATTTTTCAACGTACATACAGGTTGTCGATAATCGCCTGGGCCATGCTGTCAAGATCGATCACTTCGTCTGCAATGCCCGCGTCGACAATCGCTTTGGGCATGCCATAAACCACACAGGTCTGTTCGCTTTGGGCGATAAGCCTCCCCCCGCTGGCTTTAAGCACTTTTGCCCCGTTCAGGCCGTCATTGCCCATACCCGTGAGCATCACTCCCAGCGCCTTGCGCCCAAAGGTTTTGCCCACAGAATCCATCAGCTCGTTGGCGGACGGCTTGTAAAGGGCTTCCTTGGGCTCTTCGGAAACAACAATTTCCATATTCGGCTTCACGCGGATATGCTTTCCACCCGGAGCCACAAAAGCCCATCCGTCTCTCAACCGGTCTCCAGGCTCCGCTTCCTTTACAGAAATTTTGCTCAAGGAATCAAGCCGGGTTGCGAACGTTTTGGTGAAAGCCGCGGGCATATGCTGGGCAATTAAAATACCTGCCGGAAAATCTTCAGGCAGCGCGGAAAGAATTTTTTGCACGGCGGGCGGCCCGCCTGTGGAAACCCCGATAGCCACCACATTTCGGAAGGGGCGGGAAGGCAGGGGCGGCTTTGGGTCTGTCAGGCCTCGCTCGGCAGCCGGGGCGGACGGCGGTGGGACCTTGGCCGTAATAACGGGAAGAGGGCGCCTGAAGCGGCGGAAAATATGAGCGCTTCTCGCCACAGAAAGAACGGTTTCCCTTACGCCTTCGGAGTAGGTTTCATCTGGAAGGGTTTGTTTTGGAATAAAGTCCGCCGCGCCAAGCTCCATGGCTTTGAGGGTGGCTTCGGCGCCTTCGGTGGTCAGCGAACTGATCATGATTACCGGTCTCGGCATTTCCATCATGATGTGCTTGAGCGCGGTAAGCCCGTCCATCCGGGGCATCTCAATGTCCAGGGTCACAACATCGGGGTCGTGTTTACGAATCAGTTCAAGCCCTTCCTCTCCGTTGCGTCCGGTAGCGACGACATTGATATTTGGAGATTTCTGAAGGACGCTCACCAGGGTATTGCGCATGAAGGCGGAGTCATCGATGACAAGAACCTTAATCATATTTATCCTGTAGGCTTATCCACAGACGTCAGCCGCCTGTAATCTAAAATTGAATTAACCCGCTAATATATTTTTATTTATCTCATTTATCCGGCTTTTACAAGTTTCAACTATGTTTCTCTTCCCCTAAAGTATGTTTTAGTTCAGCCGATATCAATTCAGAGCGGATTTGCCCTATTTTATTTAAAAACGAGAACGCGCCATATGCAAAATTTTACAATCCTGCAAACCATCATGCGCAGCCTGTTCAGCGATTCGGTGAACAGCGCCTGGCAAAACAGCCTGAAAGAC
>CAZDJL010000265.1:0-2458 GCA_964505745.1 uncultured Desulfovibrionaceae bacterium
CACAATTAAGAAAAAAAAGATGCTTTATCACTATCGGTTCACCAGTGTGGTAATCAGCACCACACTTCCAGAAAACGGTTTTTTTGATTTGCATATTAAGCTGCCGGACCAGATTTTGCCGGGCCAGAAGCGTAATGCCCTGCGTATAAAAGTTTCTGGCAGGTTGATTATGGGGCTTTACCTGTGGCCTGTGCGAAATGGCAATGCAATGTCCTTCGAGCCTTCAGCGCAGGCATGGGGAAAACCGGTTTTGCGTTACATCAGTGAGGGCGCGGCCCAGTTCAGCCTGGAAGATATTTCCGCCAATGGAGCGAAACTGAGCATACTCCGGGAGTATTCCCGGCTGGAGAATCTTGCGCTGGGAAAGGCGCGTTATTTTGCCATGCTGCTGGATCTTTGGGATCCGGCGCGCCAAAGCTCCCTTAAAATATGGGTGGTTTGCCGGGTGCAGAGTTCCATTCCAGACATGGACAGCGGCGGCCTGAAAATTGGCGCGCAATTTGTGGCCTGGGGCCAAACGGCACATGACAACCCAGACCTGATTAAATGGGAGCGCCTGCTTGAGAGTGATGAGATTGCACCTCTTGGCGACTGGGTGATTCAGCGTTATCTTGAAGAATTCCGCGATCATCGAGGCATGGACGAATTTAAGGATTAATATGAAAGTAGATGTTAAAGTAAAATTTTTCCGCAATGCGCGGGAAATTTATGGCGACGGCAACACCTCCAGGGCGGAGGAAGGGCTTGTGCCTTCAACCGCCTTTTCGGTAGGAGTTGACTTGAGAGCCTGCCTCGACCCTGAATCCGCATCGGAAGTTGCAATTCCGCCAGGAGAGCGTTTTGCGGCCGGCTCGGGAATAGCGATAGAGCCTTCGCTGTCTTCCTGCGGTGCGGGCGTGGCTGGGTTTGTTTACTCCCGCAGCGGCCTTGGGGCGAAACATGGCCTGACTGTGGCTCAAGGCGTAGGGGTAATTGATCCGGACTACCGCGGCGAGATAATTGTCTGGCTGCTTAACACTTCTTCAAAAACAATAGTGCTGCGCCAGGGGGACCGTATGGCCCAACTGGTATTTTTAAACTATTATCAGCCTGTATTTGGCATAGCTGACGAGCTTGGAACGACCATGCGCGGAGCTGGCGGATTTGGGCATACGGGCAAATAAATCATAGTCGAGGTGCAACAATGAGTTCCCGTTTTAATAAAATCAAGGAAAGAGAAGAAAAGCTGCTTTGCCGCACATATGGGCGCTATCCCATTGCGGTGGCATCAGGTAAGGGAAGCCGGCTGTACGGCCCGGATGGAGAAGAATACGTGGACCTTCTCGCTGGTATTGCCGTGACCAATCTTGGACACTGCAACGAGGAAATCGCGGAAGTGATGTGCGAACAGGCCAGAAAGCTGGTTCATGTGAGCAACCTTTTTTATCAGGAGGAGCAGCTTGAGCTTGCTGAAAAGCTGATTGGAACCACCAACGGGCTGTTTAGCAAGGTCTTTTTCTGCAATTCCGGCGCGGAATCCAATGAGGCGGCCATAAAACTCGCCCGCCGTTATACCCAGAGGGTTAAAAACCGTGATGCCGGTGAAATAATTACCTTGAGCAACGCGTTTCATGGGCGCACCCTGGCTACTGTGGCCGCTACCGGGCAGGCCAAATTCCAGGATGGGTTCGCGCCCATTCCCCAGGGCTTCAAGCAGGTTCCATTCGGCGATGCCGCAAGCCTGGAAGCCGCGATTACTGATAAAACAATCGCAGTCATGGCGGAGGTTATCCAGGGCGAGGCCGGTGTGCGCCCGATGAGCCAGGAATATGCGAAGGAAATCCAGCGGATTTGCCGGAACAAGGGAATTTTGTTCATTGTGGATGAGGTTCAGGCAGGCATGTGCCGTAGCGGCAAGTTCTGGGGCTTTCAGAATTATGACATCCAGCCCGATATTATGACTTCCTCCAAAGCCTTGGCGAATGGGCTTCCACTGGGCGCCATGCTGACCAGCGATGAAGTTGCGCAGGGTTTTGTGCTTGGCAGCCATGCCACCACTTTTGGGGGCGGGGCGCTGGTTACCAGTGTTGGGGCCAAAGTAGTTGAAATTATGCAGCGCGACAGGCTGGCCGACCGGGCAGCAGAAGTTGGGGCCTGGGCGAGGGAACAGTTTGAAGCCATTGGACGCAGGCATCCGGGCACAATTACCGAGGTGCGCGGCAAGGGCCTGATGATCGGGGTGGTGCTGGCTTTTCCCGGAAAAGAAATTTGGGAAGGCCTGATTAAAAAAGGCTTTATCTGCAACCTTACCCAGGAAGTGGTGCTCAGGCTTTTGCCCGCGCTCACCATTCCCAAAGAAGATATAAGCGCTTTTGCGAACGCTCTTGAAGAGTTGCTGGCAAAGCGCCAGGCAGCATAGTGAATCAAAGGGGGAGCTTGCTCCCCCTTTTTTATTTGTGTGCGCCCCTGTTAGAGCATT
>CAZDJL010000266.1:0-2457 GCA_964505745.1 uncultured Desulfovibrionaceae bacterium
CGTGTCCACTCCCCCCCTGCAGGCTTCCGCCTTTGAGAAATCGGGCTCCAGGGGCAACAGATCATAGCGGTGGACGGATTCGGAAATGTTATCCCTGTCCTTCCGTGAAAGCTCCGCCGTTTTTCGCCCTCCCAGGCTGTCGGGCACAAGCGCCCTGACAAGGCGGGGCGGCAGTTTACGTGAAAGGAGATTGGCAACCAGAACCCTGCCCGCCCCTGGCCCCTCGAACATCGCTTCACAATTGTCTCCGGGAAGCCAGTCTATAACCACCGCATCGCCCGCATTTCGCCAGGAAGAAACCTGCAACGCGGCAGGGCCGCTTATACCCCGGTGCGTAAGCATCAATGGCAGAGTGTAACTTTTTGCCCCGGCTTTCCGTATGGAGATTCCCACAACGGCGCTTATGCCGGCAAGATCCTTCAACGGCCAGTCTTTGGGCATAGCCAGTGGAGTAAGCGCGGGCCTCGGGGGTATGAGGGCATGCCCCAGCGAGCGCGCCAAAGCCAGGCCTGAAGCGTCCGCTCCGCACGACGGCCAGGCGGGGCTGCCGGTCGCGAGCACCAGTTTGGAGGCGAGGAATATTCCGCTGGAGGTTTTAAGCTCAAACCCTTCGGCAATTCTGCGCACGGCAAGCACGTCCCTTCCAAGCAGGGGCACACGGCCATGCCTTTCGCCCAGGCGCAAAAGCAAATCCCGCAACTCCTCAGCGCCGCGCCTGAGAAAAATCTGCCCAAGCTCCCTCTCTTCCCAGGAGATTCCATGCCCATCCAGAAAATTCAGCACGTCCCGCGGAGCCGTGCGCGCCAGCGCATGCCCGCAAAAATCGGGGTTGTCCCCAATATAATTGGAACATGACACCGAAAGATTGGTCACATTGCATTTGCCGCCGCCGCTAATCAGCAGCTTCCGGCCCGCCCTGTTCTGCCTGTCCATCAGCATGACGTCAATTCCGGCCTCCGCAAGCCGGAAGTTGAGCCAAAGCCCCCCGGCTCCGGCTCCAATAATTATAACCTCGCGCCTGTTTTTAAAAGCCGTCATGCTTAACCGGTCAACTCGAAAGTTATTTCCAGGTTCGAGATATGCACCTCCACCACGCGCACCTCCAGTTCCTGCCCCAAAACGAACCGCTTTCTGGTATATTGCCCCAAAAGCTCCTGACGTTCCGGAAAATAGATGAATTTATCGTCGATGCTGCCCAGGCGCACCATCCCTTCAACCAGATTGTGCTCAAGCTGCACAAAAATGCCGAAATCCGTTATTCCCGAAATCAGCCCTTTGAATTTTTCGCCAATCCGGTTACGCATGAACAGCACGCCGAGGCGCTTGTCCAGTTCAAGTTCGGCGTCCTTCGCCTGCTTTTCGCTGGCGTTCATGCTGTCCGCCAGTTCTTCCAGGGCCTGGCGGGAAAGCCTTTTGCCATGCCGCCCGCCAGCCTCTTCCCCCAAGGCCGCCCGCAGGGCACGGTGCACAAGCACATCGGCATACCTGCGAATGGGGGAGGTGAAATGGCAATAACATTCGGAAGCAAGCCCAAAATGGATATCGGGCTCAATTGAATAACGCGCCTGCATCATCGCCCGCAACACCAGATTGGAAACCGCGAATTCACATCCCTTCTCCCTGGCTTCAAGCACCAGGGCGGGAAGGACTTCCGCCCCGGAAGGCAAAGGCGCATTGACCAGCCCGGCGCGCGAAAGCGTGCGGAAAAGGCCCGCAAGCTTTTCAGGGTCGGGGTAGGGATGGATCCGGTAGGGAAAAAGCTCGCGCCTTCCGGCAAGGTGTTCGGCCACAGCCTCATTCGCCGCCACCATAAATTCCTCAATCATCTGATGCGCGAAATTATGCCCGGCAATATATATATCCTCTACCTTGCCGTCCTTTGAAATCATGGCTTCAGTTTCAGGCAGGTCGAGAAACAGGGCCCCCCGGCGCCTGCGCCTGGCCTGCAGAATCAAGGCCAGTTCGCGGGCTGATTCCAGCATGGGCAGGGTATCGCCCAAAAGAGCCCGGTCAATGGCGTTGCCTTCCTCCAGCGCCCGGAAAACCGAGTCATAAGTAAGGCGCGCCCGGCTGCGGATTACCGAGAAACAAAATTCCGGAAACTTGGCCTCTTTTCCTTGCGGGGAAAATTCCATTCTGACTGTGGCGCACAGCCGGTTCACCCCTGGGCGCAAACTGCACAGGCCGCTGCTTAACGCGTCCGGCAGCATTGGTTCCGCACTTTGCGCGAAATAATATGAATTGCCGCGCAAGGCCGCCTCGCGGTCCAGCGCGGTTCCGGGGCGCACATAATGGGTCACATCGGCAATAGACACATAAAGAACAAAATTCGGCCCATTTTTTTCCACGTAAACCGCATCGTCAAAATCCTTCGCCCGCACCCCGTCAATGGTCACAAAACCAAGATGGCGCAAATCCTCCCGTGACACAAAATCTTCTAGATCGGAAGAGCACACG
>CAZDJL010000267.1:0-2442 GCA_964505745.1 uncultured Desulfovibrionaceae bacterium
GAGATCTATCGCTGTGACTGGAGTTCAGACGTGTGCTCTTCCGATCTTGTGGCCCCGCTGGCCAGATCGAACAAGCTGGCCACAAAAAGCCCGGCCACGCAAAAAAATGAACTACAGCAAACCGCCAGAACCATAGTGCCGGCAAAAGTTTTTGCCTTGCGCACAGCCATGGCCTGGGGCAATGTGAACAGGGCCATAACCAGAAGCAGCCCCACCACCCGGATCAGCATAACCACGCACATCGCCGCCATTACAACCAGAAGATGGTGCAGAAAAACAACTGGAAGCCCACGGCTTGCAGCAAACTCCCGATCAAAGGTAAACGCCAGGAAAGCTTGAAAAGCAGCAATAACCACAGCCGCCAGAAGCAGATCCAAAGAGAGCATGAGCCAGATATCGTTTGTTGATACCGCCAGGATGTTGCCGAACAGATATGTGCTCAAATCTGCCCGGTATCCGGGCGTAAGGTCGATCAGGATAATGCCCACGGCCATGCCCACCGCCCACAAGGCTCCAATAAACGTCTCCGAGCCCATTTTACTTTTCATGGCCAAAGAGGACATAAGAAGTGCCGCGGTGATGGAAAACACAAGGGTCACCGGCAGCACGGGCAAACTAAGAAACAAAGCCAGCCCCACTCCGCCGTAGGCGGCATGGGCCACCCCTCCGGCGAGAAAAAGCATCCGGTTTGCGGCAATCAAAGTGCCAATCACCCCGCACGCCACAGAAGCCAGCAGGCCTGCCAAAAGGGCGTGCTGCATAAACGGCATGCCCGCTATTGAACGCAATTCAGCAAAAGCTCCTTCCATCAGGAGGGCCCTCCTGAAACTTTGGCATCTTCAGAATGCGGCAGATGTTTGATAAAATAATCAAGCGGGCAGGATTCGGAGTGGCGGCCATATAATATTTCCAACATTTCCTGACTGGGCAGGTTGCCGGGGTTGCTGGTTATATTCCGGTTCACAGTGGCTGTTGCGGTCAAAGGACCGGCCGTTATGGACAAATCATGGCTTACCATGATTATTGTCATTGCGTTGCGCCCATTATTTTCCTTGGGGCTGCAAAGCCCGGCCAAAAACTCATAAAAACAGAATTTGCCTTGTGGATCAATGCTCGCAGTTGGTTCATCCAACAGCAGAATCTCCGGTTGCGAGGCAAGAGCCCGGGCAATCAAAACCCTCTGCCTCTGCCCCCCGGAAAGCTCGCAAACCTGTTTTTTCTCACTGTCAGACAAGCCTACCATGCTCAACGCTTCGCGGGCGCGTTCGGCGCATTCCCCCTTTCGGTTCCAGTGCCGGCCAAACCCCAGCGGCAAGGGCTTCCGGTTTATCTGCCCGGTGAGCACCGCGTCAAACACTGAAATCGGAATGCCGAATGAGGCGGTGGAAAACTGGGGAACATACCCTATCTTATGCCTTACACTGGCAGGGTCTTCGCCAGAAACCAGCACCCTGCCCCGCTGCGGGCGAAGAAGACCCAGCATCAGCTTTATCAGGGTAGTCTTTCCCCCGCCATTTGGCCCGAACAAACCCACAAAACCGCCCTCCGCAACCTTCAGGCTGGCATCTTCCAATACCGGCTCGCTGTCATAAGCGAAAGTGACGTTATCTACATCAACGGCGTAAACCATGCCTATTTCCCCTCCTCAGGCAAGGGAAGGGGTTTTCCGCTAATTGCAGCTGCAGTTTCTTCAATTGACTTAAAGCAATCATAGCCCAAAGGATCAAGCGTAACCACCCTGCCATCAGGCAAATGAGAGGCAACCGTGGCGGCTATGGCCGGATTAAACTCTTTTTGCACAAAAATAACGGAAATTCCCTTATTTCTGGCATCATCAATAAGCATGGCAAGATAGGCGGGCGTCGGTTCCTTTCCCTCGTGCTCAACCGCCAGCTGGGTAAGGCCGAATTCTTTGGCGAAATATGCCCAGGAAGGATGAAACACCAGAAAAGTTTTTTTGGATTCGGGAAGATCCTTCAGCAAAGCCCGGACCCGGACGGCAACCTGATCCGCTTTTTCATTGAAAGCTGCAAGGTTCTTCTGAAAATATGCGGCCTGTTGGGGGATCTGCCTGGAGAACTCCTTGCAAACTTCCCCCGCAATCAGCTTCAAAAAATATGGAGACATCCAAACATGGGAATCATGCCCGTCATAGGCCATTTCCTGGGCCGCATGTTCCGCCTCGGAATGCTCATGCCCGGGGTCATTTTCATGTGCGCGTTCATGCTCATGGCCCTCATCATGTTCGTGGGCGTGCATATGAGTATCGGCCAGAAGCATATTTGTCCCTTTCAGCCCGTCCATCAAATTAATCAGGGCCATCCGGCTGTTGAGCGCCATGAACCGCTCAATCCAAACCTGCTCCAAAGGAGTATTGAGGCTGAAATACACATCCGCCTGGTTTAAAAGTGCAAGCTGCGAAGGTTTGGGTTCAAAAGTGTG
>CAZDJL010000268.1:0-2439 GCA_964505745.1 uncultured Desulfovibrionaceae bacterium
GCACGCTGATCGGCGTGGGCTCCAACCCCAACGTTGCCGCCGTTATCGTTATCGGTATTGAGCCCCAGTGGACCAAGCGCGTGGTAGACGGTATCGCCAAGACCGGCAAGCCCGTTGAAGGATTTGCCATCGAACAGCACGGCGACCTTGAAACCATTTGCAGCGCTTCCCGCAAGGCCAAGGAATTCATGCACTTCGCCACCGAACTGCAACGCACCGAATGCAAGGTAAACGAGTTGTGGGTTTCCACCAAGTGCGGTGAATCCGACACCACCTCCGGTATTGCCGCCAACCCCACCGTTGGCAACGCTTTTGACAAACTGTGGGAAAAGGGCGCCACCACCCTCTTTGGTGAAACCACTGAGATCACCGGCGGCGAACATCTGGTTATGGAACGTTGCGCCACCCCCGACGTGCGTGCCAAGTTCAAGTTTTTCTTTGACCGCTACGCCAAGGTTGTGGACGACCACAAAACCAACGACCTCAGCGATTCCCAGCCCACCAAGGGCAACATTGAAGGCGGCCTGACCACCATTGAGGAAAAAGCCCTGGGCAATGTGCAGAAAATTGGCCGCAAAGCCCCTGTTATCGGCTGCCTCGACAAGGCTGAAATGCCCACCGGCCCCGGCTTGTGGTTCATGGATTCTTCTTCCGCCGCTGCTGAAATGGTTACGCTCTGCGCGGCCTCCGGTTTTGTGGTGCACTTTTTCCCCACGGGCCAGGGCAACATCATCGGCAATCCCATTCTGCCGGTGATCAAGCTTTCAGCCAACCCCCGTACCGTGCGCACCATGAGCGAGCACATCGACGTTGATGTTTCCGGTATTCTGCGCCGCGAAATCAACCTTGATGCCGCTGGCGACAAGCTGCTTGAAATGATGTTCCGCACCTGCAATGGACGCAATACATCAGCTGAAGTTCTGGGACACAGAGAATTCATTATGACCCGTTTGTACGAAAGCGCCTAAGATGCGTTATGTATCCTGGGAAAGTTGCTTTCCCAGGATACTTTCCCCCCCAAAAAAGGAATGATATTGCTTTCGAAAAGGAGGCCTAGATGAAGTTCAAAGCCATTTTACCTTGCCTTTTCCTTGCCCTCTCCCTCATTTCAATGGCTGCCCATCCGGCTGCCGCCGCGTACCCAGACAAACCCGTCAGCATGATCATTGCTTTTACCGCAGGTGGCTCCAGTGATGTTCAGGCACGCATCATGCAAAAGTACTGGGATAAATATGTCAAAGAACCTTGGGTGTTTGTGTATAAACCCGGCGCTGGCGGCATTATCGGCTTTACGGAAATAGCCAAGGCAAACCCTGATGGCTACACCATCGGCGGCCTTAATGTCCCGCATCTTGTGCTCCAATCCCTCGCACAACGTGCTTCCTTCAATGCAGACAGCTTTGAATACATTGCCCAGGTGGTCAACGACCCCCAGTGCATTGCCGTACTTAAGTCAAGTAAGTTCAAGTCTTTTAAGGATATTATTGATGCAGCAAAGGCTGCTCCCAATGCCGTCAGGGTTGGGCTTGTCGGCCCGCTCAGCGGGCATCATCTAATGTTTCTGGAGTTCAACAAACTCTTCCCTGATGTGAAACTGAGCCGTGTTTTTTATAAAGGAGCCGCTGATCAGAACGCGGCCCTGCTTGGCGGCGAAGTTGACCTGATTTTTGGCAATATCAACGATGTCATGCGCTCCATTGACGAATTTAATGTGCTCAATGTTGCGGCAGAAAAGCGCAATGACTTTTTGCCCGATGTGCCGACCCTGCGTGAACAAAACGTGAATCTTGTTTCTGACATACGGCGCATTTTTGCTGCCCCCAAGGGCACCCCCGCGGACAAAATGGCGTTTTTGCGGGAAACTTTTAAGAAAATCTGCAACGATCCCGGATATCTGGCGGACATGAAAAAAGCCGGCCAACCTGCGGAGTACCTGGATGGAGCTGCCACAGCAGCCTACATCCGATCTGTCGAGGAAAAAGACAAAGCTCTGCTCTCAGAAGCCGGCCTACTCAAATAGATTTTTTGGACAGGATGGGCAGCAGACTGGCCATCCTGTCCCCAGGAGCCACATATGACCGAGTTTATCGTTCCATCGCTTCTGAACCTCATTGATCCCCTGAATATCTTCCTTATGGTTGTCGGTCTCACAGGCGGCATAGTCATTGGCGCCCTGCCGGGTCTTTCGGCTACCATGGGTGTTGCTCTGATGGTTCCGGCGACTTTTGCCATGAATCCTACCTCAGGCCTCGTCATGCTCGGCGCTATTTACGTGGGCGCAATTTACGGCGGTTCCAACTCGGCAGTGCTTATCTGCACTCCTGGCACCCCTTCTTCTGTTGCCACAACCTTTGACGGCTGGCCGCTTACGCAACACGGCGAAGCAGACAAAGCCCTGTATACCTCGCTGCTTTCCTCTGCCTTTGGCGGCATTGTAGG
>CAZDJL010000269.1:0-2434 GCA_964505745.1 uncultured Desulfovibrionaceae bacterium
TGGACGGCTTCGACCATTTCAGCATTGAGATATTGGCAGATTAAAAAATCTGCCCCAAGCGCAAAAAACCCCGGCCTCAATCTGGAAGCCGGGGTTTGAACGCAGCCAGGTAAAATCAGGAAGCCAGCAGTTCCTTGAGCCTGGCAAAAGCCTTGTCCAGGCCGGACGAATCGGGGCCACCGGCTTGAGCCATTTCAGGCCTGCCCCCGCCGCTGCCGCCAATAAATGGGGCTATTTCCCTAATCAGGTCGGGCGCTTTGAACCGATCAAGCAAATCCTTGGAAACCGCCACTATCAGGCTGGCCTTGCCCTCTTCCTCCGAGGAAAGGCAGATAATGCCGCTTTCCAGTTTGGAACGAACATCATCCATAAGCTCACGCAAAGCCTTTATGTTCGGGGCCGGGGTGCGAGCCGCCAGAACCTTGATTCCGCCAATTTCCTCAACTTCACTCATCATATCGCGCCCCTTGCCGGAAGCGGCCTGGGCCGCCACCCGCTGCATATCCTTGCGGGTGTTGCGAAGCTCCTGCTGCAAGCCCTCAACTTTCTTCACCAGTTCGCCGGGGCGGGCCTTGACCAGAGCGGAAACTTCCTCCACTTCCTGCCTGAGCCTATGGAGCATCTCAAGCGAATTCCAGCCGGTGGCGGCCTCAATGCGGCGCACTCCCGCGGCTACCCCGCTTTCAGATAAAATGGTAAACAAACCGGCCTGACCGGTTCTTTCAAGATGGGTGCCGCCGCAAAGCTCCATGCTCTCTCCCGGCACTTCCACAACCCGGACCTCATCGCCATACTTGTCTTCAAACAGACCGATGGCGCCTTTTTTCTTGGCCTGGTCCATTGTGTAATAGCCCACTGCAAGCGGAGTGTCGGCCAAAATCATCCGGTTAACATCGTTCTCAACTTCCGCGAGCTCTTCAGGGGTAATCGCTGAAATATGGGTGAAGTCAAAACGCAGGCGGGTGGGTGAAACCAGCGAACCGGCCTGCTGCACATGCTTGCCAAGGGTGCGGCGCAAAGCGGCATGCAGAAGGTGGGTTGAAGTATGGTTGCGGGCAACCGCAAGGCGTTCTTCCGATCCAACCTTGAGCTCCGCCTCCTGATCAAGCAGAATCTCCCCGTCCACCACTTCAATGTGATGCACGATCAATTTGGGCGAGGGCTTCAAAGTGTCAAGCACCATGGCCGTGCCGGTGGCGGTGTAAATGCTGCCCAGGTCGCCGGTCTGCCCGCCGGACTCGCCGTAAAAAGGAGTTTGCCCGGTTACGAGATAGCCTTTTTTCCCTTCCCTGACTGCGTCAGTTGCTCCCGCGCCATCGTCAAGCAGCGAAATTATTCTGGAATGCGCCTCAAGCCCGTCGTAGCCAACAAACTGAGACTCCAGCCCGTCCTCCAGAAGGCTTGCAAAGCGCCCGGCTATATCCACCTCGCCAGAGCCCTTCCAGGCGGCCTTCGCCCGTTCCTTCTGCTCTGCCATCAGGCTGCCGAAAGCCTCCGCGTCAACGCTCATCCCGCGGTTTTCGGCAATGTCGTTGATAATGTCGATGGGGAAGCCGTAAGTGTCGTAAAGCCGGAAAGCGTCTTCACCGGAAACACTGCTTCCGCCGCTTTTTTCAAGGTTTTCCAGCACGCTCTCAAGCATGCCCAGCCCCTTGTCCAGGGTGCGCTCAAAGCGCTCTTCCTCCTCGCGCACCACACGAGCCATGAAATCCTTGTTCTCATTAAGCTCGGGGTAATCCTCGCCCATAACTTCAACCACTTTGGCAGAGGTTTTATACAGGAAAGGATCATTCAGGCCGATTAAACGGCCAAATCTATACGCGCGGCGAATCAGGCGGCGCAGCACGTAGCCGCGCCCTTCATTGGAAGGAAGGATGCCGTCGGTGATCATGAAAGCCAGGGCCCGGCTGTGGTCGGCAATTACCCGCAAAGCGGTGTCGCCGTCATCGGTGTTGGGGTCGCTCTTTTTATAGGTGACTCCGCTCAAACCGCAGGTATATTGAATAATTTCCTGAAACAGGTCGGTATCGTAATTCGAGTTTACCCCCTGGCACACCGCGGCGGCGCGTTCAAGGCCAAGCCCGGTGTCTATGCTTGGTTTGGGCAGGTTTTCCCGCTTGCCCGGGGCAATCTGGTCATACTGCATGAACACCAGGTTCCAGATTTCCAGAAAACGGTCGCAATCGCACTGGCCTATGCCGCAATTGTCGCCGCATTTCATGTGCTCGCCCTGATCAAACAAAATTTCGGAACAAGGGCCGCAGGGGCCGGTGTCACCCATTGCCCAGAAATTGTCTTTCTCGCCCAGTTTGAAAATACGCTCACGGGTAAGCGGGGTGTTCTTCAGCCAAAGATCAATCGCTTCCTCGTCATCCTTGAACACAGAGATCGGAAGAGCACACGTCTGAACTCCAGTCACAGCGATAGATCGCGT
>CAZDJL010000270.1:0-2417 GCA_964505745.1 uncultured Desulfovibrionaceae bacterium
CATTTTCATCGTCTTTGGGGGGACCATAGGGGCGACCCTGACCAGCACCCCCATAGGAGACATGAGCAACCTTGGCGGAGTTATTAAAAAAGCCTTTTTCTCCAGGGCCAACGACACCAAATTTGTTATTGACCAATTCATGGACTATGCCAACCGTGCCCGCCGGGAAGGAATTCTGGCGCTTGAGCCTTCCATACGCCTCCTGTCTGACGAATATCTTAAAAAAGGGCTTCAACTGACCGTGGACGGCCTTGAGCCGGAAATAATAGAAGAAATCATGGTGGCCGAGATAGAAAACATGGAAATCAGGCACCAGAGCGGCATCAATATTGTAAACGCCCTTGCCACTTTCGCGCCATCTCTGGGAATGACCGGAACAGTAATCGGCCTTGTGCAAATGCTCAAGAGTCTCGATGATCCAAACAAAATAGGGCCGGCCATGGCCATTGCGCTAACCACCACCTTCTACGGCGCAATCCTCGCTTACCTCGTATTCATCCCCCTGACGAACAAATTGCGGAACCGCAGCACAGAGGAAGTTCAGCTCATGGAAATGCAGCTTGAAGGCATCCTGTCCATAGCCCGCGGGGAAAACCCGCGCCTGATTCAGGAAAAACTGAACGCCTATCTGCCCATGAAGCAACGAAAACCCAGATAAAGGGCAGAACATGGCCCGCGCAAAAAAAACGACCACCACCACCATTCCCCTCTGGATGGTAACCTATTCAGACCTGATGGTACTGTTGCTCACGTTTTTTGTGCTGCTTCTGAGCATGTCTCAGATAGACGACCGCCGGGTGCGCAATTATCTGGTTGCAGCCCAGGGGGAATCGCTTATTGGCGAGGGGGTTTTCAGCCCGCTGAGCAAGAAGGACACAAAAAGTTCCGGCCAGCCAGGCCCCATGGACGCAGGAGAGCTGGAAGGCCTGCGCGAGTTCATATGGGAAAATAAGGACGAAGACGTCAACCTGGAAACAAACCGTTATATCGCAATCATCTCCATAGCCGAAGACACTCTGTTTCAGCCGGGCAGCGACATTATTTCCGAAGCAGGAAGAAGCACGCTGGACAACCTTGCCCCTCAGATTCAAAATCTCGGCTACCCCATGCTGGTTGCCGGGCACACTTCCACCGCGCGCGATGAAACCGCCAATGAATATCTGGACACCCGCACCATGCTTGATGGAGGCGCCATTTCACCTACATGGAAGCTGTCCATAGACCGCGCTCTTGCCGTGTATGAATATTTAAAGGCCAAAAACCTTAACGGCGTGGAAATGATGAATGAAGCCTTTGGGGAATACAGGCCAAAAGTTTCAAACAACACTCCTTTCGGGCGAAAGCTCAACCGCAGGGTTGACCTGGTGCTGGACAGGCGCGAACAAAAAGGATTTGCAAAAACAAAACCCGAAGAAGAAGAAAAAGATACGGGTGTTTACAAAATCAAGGATTTCCAGTTCCACCTGGATATGACGCCAACCCCGCAGCCAAAAGATTCCGGCGCGAGCACAAACGGGGAACCCGGCTGATGGCCCGCATAAAAAAAATACGCACGGCCCAGGCTTCAACTCAGTTGTGGCTGATTACCTTCGCCGACCTGATGACTCTTCTGCTCACTTTTTTTGTGCTGCTTCTGAGCATGTCTGCCATCACCCTGAGCTCCATCTCCCAGGTAGACTCCTTTTTCAGGCCCCAGAACATAATCAGCTACTCCCAATCCGGCAATATTCCCCAGCGCATTCAGCTTCTTCTAAAGGAAATACGCGACCCGGACCTGGAGCAGCACAAGGCCCGCATCAAGGACCTGCTTTTTCCTTATGACGCCATACCCAAGGAAATGGACAGGGACAAGGTGATGGACAACCTGGATGTACTGCTGACCAAAGAAGGGCTGGTGATTATGATTACCGATTCGCTCCTGTTCGAGCATGGAAAATTTGAGCTCACCGAACAAAACAAGCAGTTCCTGACCCCGCTTTACGAAGTGATGCTATACACAAACGAGGACATCAATATTTCCGCCTATACCGACAATCAGCCTCCCAAAGGAATCAGCAGCTACAGCCTGGCCAGCCGGCGGGCGCTTTCCGTTTTGGACTTTTTTTTAAACGAAGCGAATACAAGCGGGGCGCTAAAGCCAAACCGCATGTCCATCAGCGCCTATGGGCCGGAAAAACCTGTCGCCTCCAACGATACGGAAGCCGGCCGCGCCAAAAACAGGAGAGTGGAAATTTTATTTAAAAACACTCAATGGCTGGGCGGATACAACTAGGGCATTATGCGATTGGAAAGTCACTTCCGCCGTCAAGCACCGGAGAGGACATTTCAAAGCCGACCCGCTCTGAAAGGGAAACAAGTTAAATCTGCATAAAACTGAAAAAAATCATCCGGCCTTACACGGCCGGCATCGCCAAACC
>CAZDJL010000271.1:0-2386 GCA_964505745.1 uncultured Desulfovibrionaceae bacterium
CCAGCTGCCGCCAAAACCCCTGCCAGGGCGCAGAGGTCCGTGAGCGTTTTTACCGCAGGCATTACCCTGGCAACGGGCACGGCCGCCGAATGAAAGAGGGGTTCTATTCCGGAAATCCGCCGGAGGGGCCGCACCGGGATGGTTTGGCCCCGTTTGTTTTGGAGGCGGATATACAATGGCTTTGTTTTTATTTGCCAATCAGTTTGGAAATTTCTTCCACATCCTTGTCGCCGCGTCCGGACAGGCATACCAGAACTATGCCGTCTTTCGGCATTTCCGCGGCAAGGGTTATTGCCCTGGCCAGGGCGTGGGATGATTCCAAAGCCGGAATGATGCCTTCGGTGCGGCTCAGGGTAAGAAATGCGTCCACTGCCTCCCGGTCGCTGGCAAGCAGGTAGTCGGCGCGGCCGATTTCCTTAAGGTTGGCATGCTCCGGGCCCACTCCGGGGTAATCCAGGCCGGCGGATATTGAATAGACCGGGGCGGGCTCGCCGTTTTCATCTTGAAGAATCAGGCTGCGGTAGCCGTGCAGCACGCCGGGCCTTCCAAAGGTGATGGTGGCGGCGTGGTCGCCCAGCTTGAGCCCCCGCCCGCTGGGTTCCACTCCCACCAGACGGACGTTTTCGTCTTCCACAAAGCCTGAAAAAATGCCTATGGCGTTGGAGCCGCCGCCCACACAGGCCACTACGCAGTCCGGCAGCCTGCCGGTTGAGGCCAGCATCTGTTCGCGGGCCTCGCGCCCGATGACCGACTGAAAGCAGCGCACAATCATTGGGTAGGGGTGGGGGCCCACTGCGGAGCCCAGAACATAGAAGGTGCTGCCTTCGTGCTCAATCCAGTCCTCAATGGCGGCGTCGACCGCTTCCTTCAGGGTGCGCTGCCCGGCGGTCACGCTTACCACCCTGGCTCCCATCATTTCCATGCGGAACACGTTCAGCGCCTGGCGGCGGGTGTCTTCCTCACCCATGTACACCACGCACTCCATGCCCAGCAGCGCGGCAACGGCGGCGGTGGCCACCCCATGCTGGCCGGCCCCGGTTTCGGCTATAACGCGCGTTTTGCCCATGCGTTTTGCCAGCAGGGCCTGCCCGAGGGCGTTGTTCACCTTGTGGGCGCCCAAATGGTTAAGGTCCTCGCGCTTGAGGTAAATCTGCGCTCCCCCAACCTGATTGGACAGGTTCCGGCAGTGAAACACGGGAGTTTTGCGGCCGGAATAGTTTTGCAGCAGGTCGTTGAATTCGGCTATGAACACGGGGTCCTGGCTGAATTGGTTGAACGCCTCTGCCAGATCGTTCAAAATGGGCAGGGCCGCGTCCGGCACATATTGGCCCCCGAACGCTCCAAAGTAGCCTTTCGGGTCTGGCAGGCAGGGGTCGTTCGGGTTGAAGGAGAACAGATTTTCCTGTTTGCAGGGGGCGGTATTTGATGTGGTGCTCATGAAAAACTCCTCTGGCAGCAGAGGAGCTCAAGCAATGAAAAACCGCGGTGGAGAGAGCCTCTGCCGCGGTTTGACTGAAATTTTTATTTTAAATTTTACACAATGACTCACGCGGCCTGAATATGGTCGCAACGCCACCAGCGAGCAGACAGAAGCGGCTGGTTCGGGGCATGGGTGATGAGTTCATTTTTTTTGTGTGCCATGGCAAGGAATATTATACCGTTATTTTTTATTGTCAATCGTTATCTGGCGCAATCAGTCCCTCAGTTTGAACTCCACAGGCAAAACAAGATTGCCCGGCCTGCTTTCGCCATTTTCCTGCGGTGGCCGGAATCTCCACTTGCGAACGGTTTTCAGGGCGGCCTGGTCAAGCAGGGGGTAACCGCTGGATTTTTGTATTTCAATTTTTACGGGTTCGCCCTGTGCGTTCACTTCCGCGTGCAGCAGCACAAGTCCTTCCTGCCCCCGCTTGCGGGCCAGTTCGGGGTAGGGCGGTTTGGGGTTGCCGGGCAGGGGGGACGGGCCACCCTGTGTCTGTGACGGGCCGGAAGAGCTGCCTTCCCCTTTCGTTTCGCCCGGTTTGGCCGAATTTGCCGGGGAACCGTTTTTTTGCGTGGCGGCGGCCTGTTTTTTCGGCCCGGCTTTGGAGGCGGGTTTATTTTCGGGTTTTGCCGGAGCGGCCGCAGCACTTTCAGGAATGACGTTTTTTGCCTGTTCGCCGGTGGCGGAAGATGCGGCGGAAAAAACAAGGCGAACTTCAATATGGGCGTTTGGGGCGGCAGGAGTGGGCTGAACGAGCATGCACAGCCCCAGGAGCAAAAGAACATGCAGAACAAGGGTGAACAGGCCCGAAGCCATGCGCATGGGGAGCGGGGAAAAGTCATGCCGTTGGAGGCGTAACGGGGTAGAATCCATGGCGTGTGCCCTTGCCGCTGGTTGTTTGAAAAA
>CAZDJL010000272.1:0-2369 GCA_964505745.1 uncultured Desulfovibrionaceae bacterium
CTCCAGTTCCCGCTCCAGGCGTTTGGCCATTTTCTGGCGTGAAGCTGCCTGCCTGGCCTTATTGGGCTTGGCTCGGAACCGGCGCACAAAGTCCATTTTACGCTCAATTTCCTCGGTGAGTTTTCTGGCTTCGCGCTCTCGCTGCTCTTCCAGCTCTTCCTGCGTTTCCACAAACTGGGAAAAATTTCCCCGCCTGTAAACAGGCCTGGAAGCTCCAAGATATAGGACATGGGTGCTCACATTGTCCATAAATACCAGGTCGTGGGCCACAAACACCAATACGCCCTGATAGGAGCCCACGAACTTTTCCAGCCATTCCACCGCATCAAGGTCCAGATGGTTAGTGGGTTCGTCCAGAAGCAGAATGTCGGCGCCGGCAGTCAGCACTTTGGCGAGTTTTGCCCGCTCCCTCCAGCCGCCGGAAAGCTGGCGCAGGGTGCGCCCAAGCTTGCGCCCGTTGAACCCAAGCCCGGACAAAACCGCTCTGGCCCTGTGTTCGGGGTTGTACCCGTAAAGCTCTTCCAGCTCAGCCTGCCGCACGGCGAGGGCGACCATTTTTTCTTCATCGTTCTTGTCGTGCGCCTCTTCCCATTCCAGCCAGAAATCGTTCCAATCGGGCAGCACTTCCAGCACCCAGTCAAGCAGAACGTGATCCAGCTCCTCCTCGGACAATTCCTGCTGCACATAGCCCACGCGAGCGGTGCGGGGTATTGTCACCTTGCCGTTGTCGGCAGCTTCCGCTCCGGCCAAAATTTTAAGAAAAGTGGTTTTACCGCAGCCGTTGGGCCCACACACGCACAGCCGGACCCCGTCCGCCAGATCAAGCGAAAAATCGCTTAAGATCACATTTGCGCCAAATGATTTTGAAATATTTTGAATGCTAAGACTCATCCAATCCACCCGTAATATAAAATAATCCGCAAACTACACCAGCAAGCCCATAATTACAACCACCACGATAATGCTTAGATCCTCATGCCGCTTACTTTAAAACCATTGACAAATGCCTCTACATGAATGAATATAATATTATGTATAATACTTATGGAATTCAGCAGATTATCTTTTATTTCTAACCAGGAGGATTCAATGAATAAGCTCGCTGCCTTTTTATCCGTATTTGCTTTTCTGCTTGTGGCGGGTACTGCTCAGGCTCAGGAAAACAGGCTTTCATCCTCGATCAACGGGACCGACTGGATGGCGACCACTCAAGCTGAAAAACTTGCTTTTGTTGAAGGCATCAAGTATGCAATCGCAATCGAGTTTGAAATTGAAAAAGTAAGGCAGAAAGAAAACAAGCCTTCCATTATTTCTCCCTTTGAACAGACCTGGGTCAAAAAATTCTCCAACTACACCACTAGCCAGATTGTACATGAGATTGACAAATTTTACAAAGAGAGCCCCGAAAGACTCAACGTGTCATTGGGACGGGCGCTTTGGTATGAAATACTCAATACCGCAAAATAAGGATTGTTAAGAACTTCAAGATTCTGGAGGACGAAATGAAACAGATTTTCACAGTGTGTGTCATGAGCCTTGCCCTTTCCTTAGGGCCTCTGGCCTGCACCAACATGACCAAAACAGAACAGGGCGTTGTTAGCGGAGGCGCCTTGGGCGCTTTGGGCGGAGCGGGCATCGCCGCCATTGCCGGAGGCAGTGGAACGATGGGCGCCCTTATCGGCGCGGGCGCCGGTGCGATAGCAGGCGGCGTTATCGGCTACAAGGATGAACATAAATAACCACTTTTAGCCCAAAAAACGGGGCCGGGTTTAACCGGCCCCGTTTTTTTACCTTTCTCACCGGCATACGGGATGCCAACATTCCAACTTTAAAGCCAGCCGTTCAGGTTCAAAACTATTCGCTCTTGAAACATCGCCTGACGGCAAAGTAAATTCCTTCTTCCTGCATGTGTATCAGGGCGTTTCAACCTTAAAAATAAAATGCCCCGATTGCGCGAGGCGCTGCCCGCGCCGCAGGGGCTTTCTGCCAGAAGCGGACTTTCAATATTAAACAGCCCTAAAATCCCTGGGCCAGATATTCCTTGTCCTTGCGGTCAATCAGCTTGATATAGCGGTAATTGGCGTTTCGCCTGGCCTGGTTGAACAGGTCATACCCTTCGTCCTTGCAACGTGAACAGGCTGTTTGCGGAATTTGCAGGCAAAAGCTCAGGGGGTTTACCGAAGACCAGCTGTCAATGTGCAGAAGCCCGGAACAGTTATCGCAGAGGCGAACCCGCTCTATCTGCGATTCCACAATGCCGTCTGTGTCATAATAAATGTCTTTGGTTCGCATATACCAGCCATCCACAAAATCGCCCTTCAGGCTGGCGCGGGGAGGGTCAAGGGCCAAATCCAAAACCAGCTCGCAAA
>CAZDJL010000273.1:0-2368 GCA_964505745.1 uncultured Desulfovibrionaceae bacterium
ACTCATCCTGTGCGGCAGAGTTGTTCCCCGTTACTTCCCCTGATATTTTGGGGAATATGGGAAGATGCGTAGAGCTGACTCATGCAACATGGGCCAGCTTTCCCGGCTACCCGCTTCCTCGCATTATTTCAGAACGAATTGGAAGAAAGGAAAGAGTCAGAAAAAATTAATATCCACGGAGAGAGACCTGCTTCAAAATAGCCAAAATCTGGCTGTCGGAAAATCGTGACGTTTTCATGCAAAATCTCCAGTTGATTTGTTATTGGAAATTCTACTTTTAAATGCTGCTAATTTTTGGGGAGATTACTTCCGCTGACCGGCTTGCTCACTTTTTTGCGCAGCCTGATTGCCTTGGGAGTTACCTCCAGCATTTCATCGGGGTGAATGTATTCAATCGCTTCCTCCAGTGAAAACCGGCGGGGAGGGGTGAGCCTCAGGGCTTCGTCCACATTTGCCGCCCGAATATTGGTGAGTTTCTTTTCCTTGCATGGGTTCACCCACAAATCTTCACCCCGCGAATTTTCACCAATGATCATTCCTGGATAAACCGGGTCGTTCGGGTTAAGGAAAATGGTGCCGCGCGGCTCCAGGTGGTAAAGCGCGTAAGTAACGGCACTGCCCGAACGGTCGGAAACCATCGATCCGTTGGGTCGCCCCTTGAGCGAGCCGAGGTAGGGTGTGGTGCCTATAACCAGAGTATTCAAGAGGCCCGATCCTCGGGTATCGGTAAGGAACTGGCTGCGATAGCCGATCAGCCCACGGGTGGGCACCTTCATTTCCAGGCGCACCCGCCCGGAGCCGTGGTTGGAAAGCTTGATTACCTGCCCGCGCCGGGAAGACAGCTTTTCGGTAACAACCCCTACATATTCTTCCGGCACATCAATTACCGCCAGTTCGAGAGGCTCATGCTTTTTGCCGTCCACCTCGCGAAGAATGATGCGCGGTGAGCCAAGGCTGAGCTCGAAGCCTTCCCGCCGCATCTGTTCAACCAAAATCGCCAGCTGCAGCTCACCCCGCGCGCTTACCTGAAAACTGTCGCTCTGATCTTCGCTCTGATTGACCCGGATGGATACATTGTAAAGCGCTTCCTTTTCCAGCCGGGCCCTTATCTGGCGGGAAGTCAAAAGCTTGCCATCGCGCCCTGCCAGCGGCGAGGTGTTCACCGAAAACTCCATAGCCATGGTCGGCTCGTCCACAATTACCGTGGGCAGGGCCTGCGGATTGAGCGGGTCGGCAATGGTATCGCCGATGAACGCCTCTTCAATGCCTGCAATGGCAATGATATCGCCTGCACCGGCCTCGTCCACCTCAATACGCTCAAGCCCGTTATAAGTATAAAGTACCTTGATTGTGCCCTTGCTGTGAACTTCCCCATTCTTCATCAGGGCAACTTCCTGGCCTGATTTGAGCCTGCCCTGGCGTAAGGGGCCGATGGCCAGCCTGCCTACATAGTCAGACCAATCCAGATTGGTAACCAAAAACTGGGCCGGCGCTTCCAGGCTGCCGGTTGGGGCGGGAATTGTGTTCACTATGGTATCAAACAAAAGCCCGAGTTTGGCATCGCTTCCGTGTTCAATGGCTGCTTCGGCGGTGGCAAGATCGTCAAAAGCCTGTCCAAGTTTGGCCTGGGTGTAAAGCACAGGAAATTCCAGCTGCTTGTCATTGGCATCCAGGTCGATGAACAAAGAATAGAGCTCGTCAAGCACCTCTTCAATGCGCCGGTCGGGCCGGTCTATCTTGTTGATAACCGCAATAATCGGCAGGCGGCGTTCCAGGGCTTTTTGGAGCACAAACCGGGTTTGCGGCAAAGGGCCTTCCGAGGCGTCCACCAGCAAAATTACACCGTCCACCATAGTTAAAGTGCGTTCAACCTCACCGCCAAAATCAGCGTGACCTGGAGTGTCAACAATGTTGATTTTCAGCTCCCCGTAATTGACAGCGGTGTTTTTAGCCATAATCGTGATCCCTTTTTCACGCTCCAGATCCATGCTGTCCATAACCCGCACCTGCACGTCCTGGTTTTCGCGGAAAAGCCCACTTTGCCAGAGCATTGCATCAACAAGGGTGGTTTTACCGTGATCGACATGGGCGATAATCGCCACGTTTCTAATATTTTTAGGATTCATAAGTTCACTTTATTTTAAAATTTTGAATGGCAGGGGCGGCTTGCCAACAGGCTCAATCCAGTATATTGCGCTTATCCCTGCACAGCATGATTTGAAAAAGAGATTGAAACGGCAGTTGTATTTATCCCAAATCGGCGATTAATGGAAGCAGTTTAGCATCGCCTGTATCGGCAACCTCTTGCCTTCTTCAGTGACCAGGCCAGCCGGACAAATGGCTGTGAAAGCGTTGTCCGGGGGTGGGG
>CAZDJL010000274.1:0-2355 GCA_964505745.1 uncultured Desulfovibrionaceae bacterium
GTAACAGTGTTCCAGCGCCTTTTGGGCCTCAATGAAATCCTTTTTGTCAAAAGTCCATATCCAGGCGTTGTATCTGAGGCTGGCCTCATACATGCCAAGCTCATCGAGCTTTCGGTTTCTGGTTTCCTGCAGCAGGAACTGGTTAATCAGGCCGAATTCATCGGCGATGCGGCCCACTATTTTTTTTGTAATTTCGTCCTGCACGTCAAGAAGCCTGTTCCCCTTGGGGTCCAGGTCATATTTTTCTGTCCAGATGCGGCGGGCGGTGCTGATATCGGTAAGCGCCACATAAATGCGCATGATGCTCTGCACCGGCTGCACCATGCCATGCAGGGCGAAACGCGCTCCCATGCTTTGGCCCAGGTCAAGCTGGCTCTGGCTGTCAAGCCCCTCCACATTCATAAGCGAAGCATCGCGTGAATCAACATCATGCATATAGGCAAGCTCCACCAGAATGCTCTGGGTGAGCCCGCGGGCAAATTCCGGCATGTCCGGGTTCATTCCCCGGTATTCGAACGGCAGCACGGCGAGAATCGGTCTTATTTCAGTGCGAAGCGGCTTTGGAAGCCGTTGCGCGGGCTGGGCCGCCCGGGTTATTTCCGGGCCCGGGTCAATTCCAACCTGCTTGAATGTTTCTATATACTCGGCGGCGCCTGCATGCCGGGCCTTGAACACCGGAGCGTAACTTCCTTTGGGAATTTTTATATAAACCGGGCTGTCCGGATTGAGAATGTAATAAAGCTCAAGCTGGCGGCGCAGTTTTCCCATTTCCACCCGCACAATGGGGTCGGTGCTGGGGTCGAACCTTGCGTCCCTGTCCAGCACTTCCATGGCAATGCTGTAGGCCTTCAGATTCCCCGCCCGGCCCTGCAATGTTTCCTCCACAATATACAGTAGAATATTTTTTATGCGGGGGGAAACTCGGAAATCGGAACTCTGCAAAAGAAGCGCGATCTGCTCGCGAACAAGCTGCGGAGAAATCACAGGAGCGGAAAAAATGGTGTTGTTCATGAAGTGATTTGCCGCGGCTGAAAAACCGGTGGGCCAGCCGGGCGTTAATAAAAGCGTTAATGTCCAACGGTTGGAGCGATGTTCCTGACAAGATCAAACCCTTGGCAAACACCATACGGTCAAACATTTACAAATGCAAGTGAAATGTTTACGCTAAGTAAACTTGTAAACCTCCTGGTAAACTACTTATAAAATAAGAAATTTTTATTATTCTATAATTAACAAAGAAGAAATTAAATCAAGGGAAAGTTTATATGGTCATCGCTGTGCCGTTTGGACCTCTTGGCGGCCTTAAAAGCCGCTAGCGAACCTGAAGTCCGTCAGCCACTCCGCCTGACAGTCCCCAGGCTTGGAGCGCCAGCACAAAAAAGGATTCATAATTAAAGGAGAGCCTCCTATGAGCCGAAACATTCTAGCTTATTTGCGCTGGCTGACCATAATGGTGCATGACGAAGATGAACGAAAGGATATGACCGTGGAAAGATACCCGCAAGGCGGAGCCAAGGTGCTAAACTCCGATGGAGAAGTGATGCTAGATGCCACCCTTATGGGCAATGCCTGGAAAGTCCACGCTGACAATGGAGCTTATGATGAAACTTATCCCCTTTCATCAAGCGGAACTTGGTCCCCCGAACAGATTGGCGGCTTCAAACTGATCGAGCAAGTTTTGCGACAACTGTAGTTCCAGATGTCGACTTCTGCGGGTATCATTTTGGGAAGGGTTCCTTACGGGGCCCTTCCCTCACACTTTCCTTATAAGCTCATCACCAACGCTTCTGCGTAATCTTTGCAAGACCAGGCCTGTGCAAGGCAGATGGAACTGGCCGCTTCGCCAAAGCATTTTACCGGAAACAGCCTTCAATCCAATACGCTTGAAATTTCAGCCTGGAGCTGCTTTGCAATTTTTGCTAATTAGTAAAAATGAACGGAGAAATTACCTGTGGAATGATGCGGGAAGAGGAATTGAGCCAGGTGGCCGCCCTTTTTTCCGCCAGCTGGCAACGAACTTACCCCGGCATGGTTCCAGACGAGTTCCTGGCCGGCCTCAGCCCGGAAAAGGCCTGTGCAATGTGGTCTGCATATCTTAAAACCCCGGGCAACTTCATAATGGTTGCCCGCAGCGAGGGGAAAGTGGCGGGCATGGTTGCCGCCCAGCCGGAATACGACCTTTTTGAAGCGGGCTATGTGGCTGCTTTGCATGTGGCCCCTGGCTTCAAGGGAAAAGGCACAGGCAAAAAGCTGCTTGGGGCGGCGGCAAGGCACATGCTCAAGCAAGGGGTGAACAGGCTTGCGCTTGCCGTAATAGACGGAAACAACACCGCTTTGGGCATATATCAGCATCTG
>CAZDJL010000275.1:0-2337 GCA_964505745.1 uncultured Desulfovibrionaceae bacterium
CCTGATCCTCGGCAATTTTTGAGAATGGCAAGGTCTCAACCCTGATCCTCTGGCTGCTTTCAACAACGCCGCCATGAAGGGAATAATAGCCGAGGCTGTATAATTCGGGAGCGCATCCTATCAGTTCGGCCGGGCCGAAAGCATCAAGCGTTTCAAAACCACCAAATAAAATAATGCTGAAGCTGGTCATCTTATTCAGGTGAAGTAACGAATCAGGGCTGTGGCGATCATGCCCACGGCAATGGTGCCGAAATAGCTTCCCTTAAACGCCAGAATAAAGGCTGGAATGGTAGCCCAGAGCATGGCATTGTCCACCCCTAGCACAATGGCGTAGCTATTGTCCGGCTGCCTGATCAACAATATGGCGGGCAGCAGAATTGCCGCGAGAATGGCGGGAGCCACAAAGTCGAGCCAGCGCACCACGCCCTCGGAAAGTGAGCTGGATGAGAGCAAAAGCAGGGGCAAGGCGCGTTCGAGATATATGGACAGGGCCAGTGCAAAGGTCAGGTATAAAATGCCGGGATTAATCCAGTCCATCGTCAACTCTCCAGCTGTTTGGAGTCTTTTTCTTTTTTGGGCCTGGGCAGCATAACGCCCACAGTCGCCCCGACAATTGTCGCCAGTATCAAATTCCACGCATCAAGCCCTGCAAGCAAAAACAGAACAGAAGCAACACCTGCGACAATTGATACTATCAAGTCAGGCCGGTTGAATAAACGGGGGGCGAGCAGCGCTACAAACATTCCGGGCAATGCGTAATCCAGGCCGTAGGTTTGCAGGTCTCCAATTACATTGCCAAAAACCGCCCCCAAAAAACCGCCGGATATCCATGAAATATGCGAGGTAATATTGATGCCGAAAGTTTCTGCAATATAAAAATTTTTAGTAAGATTGTCAGGAGCATCATCCATGTGGGCAAACCGGTCGGCGTGCAGGGCAAAGGTTTCGTCTGTAAGTTCGAAAGCAAACAAAGCCTTGCGCCAGCGCGGCCATCTGCTCAGGCCGGGGATCATGGCGGCGGATTTTAGCAAATGCCGCAAATTTACAACTGTTGAAGTGATGACTATGGCATGGAAAGAGTCTGCATTGCCAAGCATGCTAACGGCAATGAGCTGGCCGGATCCGGCAAAGAACAGCGCGCCCATCAGCAGCGCATCCAGCGGGCTCATGCCTATTCCCGTGGCCAGGACTCCAAAGGCAAAGCTCACCGGCACGTAGCCCATGACTATGGGTAACGCTTTTTTCATGCCGGACAAGAATCCTAGCCGGATGTTCTCCAAAGATATTGGCTGCTCTGCCATAACGGGCGATATATATCACTTACCCAAAGCGGGAGCAATGAGCTAAACAAAGTTTAACGAAAAAATACGGGACGGACCAATGCGGCCCGCCCCGTACGGCTTCTAAATAAGTTGGCGCAGGTTAGTTTTCATAATAAGAGCGAAGCACCTGGCTGCGAACAGGGTGGCGGAGCTTACGCAGGGCCTTGGCCTCAATCTGGCGGATACGTTCGCGGGTGACGTTGAACAGTTTACCCACTTCCTCCAGAGTATGGTCGCTTTTTTCACCTATGCCAAAACGCTTGCGAAGCACCTGCTCCTCTCTGGGAGCAAGGTCGGCCAGCACTCCGGCAATCTGTTCTGAAAGCTTGGTATTGACCACTTCTTCGGCCGGGGCAACGGCTTTTTTGTCTTCAATGAAATCACCCAGCGATGAATCCTCTTCATCTCCGATCGGAGTTTCCAACGAAATGGGTTCTTTAGCGATTTTAAGCACCTTTTTAACCTTATCCAGCGGATAGTCCATGCGTTCGGCAATTTCCTCCGGGGTGGGGTCGCGCCCCAGCTCCTGCACCAGGTAACGGGAGGTGCGGATAAGTTTGTTGATGGTTTCAATCATGTGTACCGGTATGCGGATGGTCCGGGCCTGATCCGCTATGGCGCGGGTGATGGCCTGCCGGATCCACCAAGTGGCATATGTGGAGAATTTGTAGCCGCGCTGGTATTCAAATTTGTCCACCGCCTTCATCAGGCCGATGTTGCCTTCCTGAATGAGATCCAGAAATTGCAGCCCGCGGTTGGTATATTTCTTGGCTATGGATACGACCAGACGCAGGTTGGAACGAATGAGTTCCTGCTTCGCGCGCATTGCGGTCTGATTGCCGCGTTTGATACGCCATACCACCTCTTCCAGGTCGTATACGTTATGGCAGCATTTTTCCTGAAGCCGGGCCATGATTTCCATCTTGCCTATAATCATTTCTTTAAACGAAAAAGCTCTTCCACAGACAGGTTAAGCTCGTCCGCAACAGCCGTTGGGTTCATTTCGCGAGATTCC
>CAZDJL010000276.1:0-2323 GCA_964505745.1 uncultured Desulfovibrionaceae bacterium
TGCGCATTCTGTGTTGCAGGGTAGAGCGCGGCACGCCCAGCAGTGCCGCTGCTCCTCGCGGCCCGGAAACTCGCCCGCCGGACTGGCGCAAAGCTCGCTCTATGTGGCCCCGCTCATTTTCCTCAAGTGTTGGAAGACGCGCCGAGGCTACCGCCTGCTCCTTGCCTGTACCGCCTGATGCCAGATCGGCAACACTCCCGGAGATACCGCCCGCCGCAGTAACAGCTGATTCACAGGGCTGTTTTTCAGCAGATTCAGGTTCCCACTGGTGCAGGGCCTCCAAAACAAAATCCTCCGTGACCGCCGAATCCAGCGAATGAAGCAGCATACGGCTCACCACATTGCGCAGTTCACGGATATTGCCGGGCCATGAATGCCCGTGCAGGGCCTGCACCACGGAACGGCTCAGCCGGGGAGGGCGTATCTCGTACTCCTTGGCGAACTGATGAATAAAGTGGTCCACAAACAGGGGAATATCGCTTTTGCGCTCCCGCAGCGAGGGCATACGCACAACCACTGAACCGAGCCTGTAATACAGATCCCGCCGCAGTCGCCCCTCGGCCATGGCTGCTGCCAGATCAATATTGGTGGCTGAAATTACGCGGATGTCCACGCCCGTGGATTCAGCCTCGCCCACGCGCTCAAAGGAATTTTCTTCCATGACCAGCAGCAGTTTGCTCTGCATTTCCGGCGCAAGTTCGCCAATTTCATCCAGAAACAGGGTCCCGTGCTGGGCCAGTTCAATACGGCCAATACGCTTGGCTGTGGCCCCGGTAAAAGCACCCTTTGCATAGCCGAACATTTCGCTTTCAAAAAGCGTGGGGGCGATAGAAGGGCAGTTGACCTTTACGAAGTTTTCTTCCCTTCGCGGGCTGTGACGATGCAGCCAACGCGCCAGCATGCTTTTACCCGTGCCTGTTTCTCCGGTGATAAGCACGGGAATGTTCAACTTTGCAACTTTGCGCACCACAGCCATTGTGCGCACCATGGGCGGCGTCTCGAGCAGCTTGCTTTCAAGCAGAATACTGCTTGAGTCATCCTGCATTCTGCCGGAATGCTCCGTCACTGGCCTGACCTTTGCCATGCGTTCCTCAGCCAGGACTGCGAACAGAAAAGCCGTGAGCACTGGCGTAAGCTCAATAAGAAAATTCAGAATCTCAACAATATTATCAGGCTGTTTTACAAAGGAGACGTGCAGCGTGCCAATGACCTCGCGGTTGATGATCAGGGGCAGGGCAATAGTTGCGTTAAGGCCCACTGACGAGAGCGGCATGGGGCCATCGCCCAGATTATGCACAGAAAGGTCATTAATAACCACAGGTTTGCGCGAGGATATGGCAAGCCCAGCAACCGTGTTGCGCGCTATGCGCGTATTTGAAAGCGATTCTACCACGGTTCCGTCCGCAGCGGTGAACAGGTTCAGAAATTCCCGTTCTGCGTCATAGAGATTAATACAAAATCTGTCATAATGAAAAAGTTCACGAAGTTGTTTGGATAAAATCTGAAAGAAAGCGTTCCTGTCGATTTTTCCGGCCACAATGCGCGCCAGATGGTGAACAACCTGTCCGACAGTGAGAGAGGGGCTGCTCAGCCCCTTAGGGGTAATTTTATATTTCATTCTGTCCGCCTGTATTTGGGTAATTTTATGCCCAAATATAATCATTTTTACCAATAAATCAATGTATTCACTGGTTATTCAATCAAGTTTGTGAAAATAAGTCCATCATTCTCATGAGATATCTGGCAGCATACTTTTTGGCACACCAATTGCTCTATATCTTGCAGCAAGGCTTAAAGGCAAAAAATATTATTGGTATTTATGTGTGGATATACAATACTCCACAGATGCAAACTAATAATTTTGCAAAATGTACTCTTGTTTTGCTCATACTGCCATTAAGTTTTTGCTTCAAAAAACTTTTTTATAGCAATGTTATTAAAGGAGAGCGGTATGGTAACCCATTTTGTGGTTCACGAACCCGGCGATAGCGTCGGCGTTATCGTTGTCGAAGGGGTGAAGAAAGGCGACAAGCTCAATGGCTGGGTCATGGACGGCAACCAGAGCATCGACTTTGAAACGCTGAACGACATTCCGATCGGCCACAAGATTGCCCTTAAGGATATGGCTGTGGGCGACACCGTCATCAAGTACGGCACCGACATCGGCAAGGTTGTGCAGCCCATCAAGCGTGGCGAACACCTGCATGTCCACAACGTCAAAACCAAGAGGTGGTAATCTGATGCAACAGACATTTATGGCCTATCGCCGCGAAAATGGCCGCGTGGGCATCCGTAACCACGTTATCATTCTGCCCCTGGACGA
>CAZDJL010000277.1:0-2322 GCA_964505745.1 uncultured Desulfovibrionaceae bacterium
TGAAGAAAATATCGCCCTTACAAAAAAGGTTGTGGAATATGCCCACGCCCGCGATGTGTGGGTAGAGGCCGAGCTTGGGCGCCTGGCCGGTGTGGAGGAAGATGTTGTGGCTGAAAAAAGCATTTACACCGACCCCGATCAGGCCGTTGATTTTGTTCAGCGCACCGGTTGCGACTCGCTGGCGATTGCCATTGGCACAAGCCACGGAGCCTATAAATTCGCGGGCGATGCGAAGCTGGATTTTCCCCGTCTGGAAAAAATCAGCGAGATGATGCCGGGCTATCCGCTCGTGCTGCACGGTTCTTCTTCCGTGCCGCAGGAATTTGTGGATATGGCCAATAAATATGGAGGCAAGATTGGCGGCGCCAAAGGCGTTCCTGAGGATTTGCTGCGCAAGGCCGCAACTATGGGCATTTGCAAAATCAACATTGATACCGACATCCGGCTGGCGATGACCGCGAACATCCGCAAAGTTTTTGCAGAACAGCCGGAAATATTCGACCCCCGCGGCTATTTGACCCCCGCCCGCCAGGCGGTAAAAGACATGGTTCAGCACAAGATTCGCAATGTGCTTGGCTGTTCAAATAAAATTTAACTTAATACAGGAGACTTGCAATGGCAATTAAGTTAGGTGTTAACGGTTTCGGGCGTATTGGCCGCTATCTGGTTCGTCTTGTGGAAGAATGCCCCGATCTTGAAATTGCGGCAATCAACGCCCGCGCTGAAAATTCCGATCTGGCCCACCTTCTCAAGTACGATTCCGTACATGGGAAATTCCCGGGTGAAGTGGGGTATGATGAAAAGGGCTTGATTGTGAACGGCAAGAGCATTCCTGTGACCCGCAAACCTATAGGTGAATGGGAATGGGCCGATTATGGCGTGGATATTGCGGTTGAAACCACCGGCAAAGTGAAAGACCGCGACGGCCTGGCCCAGCACTTGGCCTGCGGCGCCAAGAAAGCGGTAAACTCCGCCCCCGCCAAAAATGCGGATATCACCATTGTTATGGGCGTTAACCACGGTGATTACAAGGCCTCCAAGCACCAGGTCATTTCCGCCGCCTCCTGCACCACCAACTGTCTGGCCCCGGCTACCAAGATCATTAACGACAATTTCGGCATTAAAAGCGGTCTGATGACCACCATCCATGCCTATACCATGAGCCAGCGCATTCTGGACGGCTCCGACAAGGACCTTCGCCGCGGGCGCGCTGCCGCCATGTCCCTTATTCCCACTTCCACCGGCGCCGCCCGTGCTATTGGGCTGGTAATTCCCGAACTCAAGGGCAAGATTGACGGCATGGCCGTTCGCGTGCCCACCCCGGACGGCTCCATGGTGGATGTTGTTTACGAGCTTGAGAGCCAGACCACCGTGCAGGAAGTGAACGCGGTTTTGAAAGAAGCTGCGGAAGGAAAAATGAAAGGCTATATGGGCTATAGCGAAGAGCCTCTGGTTTCCATTGACTATATTGGAGACATTCACGGCGGCGTGGTTGACTCTCTTTGCACCAACGTTATGGATGGCACCCTGCTTAAGCTCATTATCTGGTATGATAACGAAGCCGGCTTCACCCACCAGCTTGTGCGCTTGCTGCTGATGGTGGGCAAATCTTTATAGCTTGAATGCGGTTAAATGCTGAAAAGGGGAAACGCGGCCGCGTTTCCCCTTTTCCTTCCCTCTCGGATCCCCCGTTTTGGCGTCTGCCTTTTTTAGCTGCCCGGGTCTTGTACGTCCTGCCAGGAAAGGCGCTGTCTATCCCCATGTTCACCGTTTCCGGCCGGGCAGGTGCAGGGCAGCCGCAAGTAAAATTTGCAAATCAGTAATTGCCGTCTCCAATAAACGTTCCGAAGCGTATCGGCATGAAAGCGCGCTCCACTTCTTCCTTGGTGTTGTTTAAGTCAAATGCGCCCAGCATCAGGAAGGGGCCGAACTGGTGTGCCGTCTGGCTTCCAAGCGCCCGCGCGAGCTTCACGCCTGCGCCATCGCTGGTTTTATGCCTGCTAACGATGCTTTCGACCGTCCTTTGTTTCATTGCACACCTTCCTTAAAACAAAAAGTTAAAAGCGTGGGCAAAAAGAAAAGATTTGCCCTGTCTGCGGCTATCCGCATATATTATATATAAATCTATAATCTTTTTTGGCAAGAGGGATGGGAAGATTGCAGAACAATCAGTTTTGGGGGGTATGCTGTGAGCTGGTGGGAAAAGGGAAAATTCCCAAGTTAATAGGCGCAATTAATGTTGAGCCAGCCGCTTGACGGCGGGCAAAGCCCTATTGCATGTGTGAAAGAGTTTTAAGCCGGAAAAGGGAAGAGGCGGCTAGG
>CAZDJL010000278.1:0-2317 GCA_964505745.1 uncultured Desulfovibrionaceae bacterium
GCGAGATTCACTCTCGCCGTTAAGCGCCGGAGCAAGCGTCTTAAAATTAATCTGCTCTAAGAGAACAGGCGCTTTTACCCTGCCCACACAGGGCCTCTATTCTTAAAAACTCTCCAAAAAGCGGATAGCAAGGGTATTGGCATCCTCGCGGAAATCAGGCAAGGCTGTTTTCCACACCCGGCGCTATCAGGGCACTTCAAAAGCAACCGGCTCTAGTTGTTAAAGGGAAGCTGCATGCGGGTCAGCATCTCGGAAAGCCGCGCGGCTTTTTCCGGGGTAATATTGTTCAAGATTTCCCCGGCCTGACGCCCGCGCATGCCCGCCAGAATCCGCACAGCCGTCCGCTCGTCCAAAGTTTCAAGAACCTGACCGGCCTGTTTGGCTTTCATATTGGTGTACACGTCAACCAGATGGCGCAGCTTCTCGTCCTGAACCTGCTGCGCGTCTTTCAGCATCATCTGAATACGCCCTTCAAGAGCCTGCATTTCCTCTATTTTTTGGTTTATCCTGCCTTCCAGGCCATTCAGTTCCTGTTCACGGCGGTCAAGGTCCACCTGTTTCCGCTCCAGGGTTTCGCGCAGCATGGGGTCAATGGTGTCCGGGCACGGCGCGCTTACAGGCGCGGTGGCGTTTTCGGCTTCATTGCCAATAAGCCCTGCCGCATGGGCAACGCCCACGCCCTCCGGAAGCATGGATCCGTCAACAACAGCCTCTCCCACAGGCGTATCGGCAAAAAAAGCAACGCCAGGGCTGCGCATCGGCAAGTCGAACAGCAAAGCCAGCAGAACAGCCAGCTTTATGCAAACAACCAGCCCCAGCCAACGGAATATTTTAAACAACCTGAGCTTCGTGCCTAATGGACGCGATTTCGTCAAGATTGTTCTGTTCTTTAATTTCTTGTTCATGGGCGTGCCGCTCCGCTTGCTTTTCCTTCAGTTTATCCAGAAGCTGCCTCTCCTGGCTGGCTTTTACCATTTCATGACGCCTTCTTTCCACCAAAAGCTCAAGACGCTGCAAGGCAATCTCCGCCTCGGCAATGTCCTCTCTCAGGCTGCGAATAAAGTTGCCCCTCAGCCAATATTCCTGGGCAGACTGATATGGCTTGCTTTCCTGGTTCTCCAGGTTTTTCCGCAGCCGTGCAAGCTTTTCAGCCTGGGCGGCAAGTTCGGCCTGAGCCTGAGCGAAAACCATCCTGGCCTGATCTTCCAGCTGGCTGCGATATTTTAGCACCTGCTCCAAACGAAATTTGAACCTTGCCAATCTCTACCTCTAAACCGGGGGTTATGTCAAAACTCCGATGAATATGGAAGCCATAGCAATTTTGGTGCCCAAGCTTCTTCTTTTGCAATACCACGCCCGAAACAGCCGCCTTGGCATTCTTTTGCTTGTGTTTAAACTTTTGCGGTGTTAAACAAATATGCGTCACAACAGTTAATTCCGCTTCAGCAAATCAAGTTTACAACCAAAGAGGAAATTATGAAAGTTGAACAGATTTCTATCTTTCTGGAAAATAAAACCGGACGTCTGGCTGACGTAACCCAGGCTCTGGCCGGCGCAGAAATAAACATCCGCGCGCTCTCGCTCGCAGACACTTCCGATTTCGGAATTCTGCGCCTGATTGTAAACGATCCGGAGCGGGCAAAAGACGTTTTGCGTGAGCAAGGCTTCACCGTTGCCAGAAATTTGGTGGTTGCCGTGGAAGTTGACGACCACCCCGGCGGGCTGCACAAAATCCTGTCACTTCTGGAAGGGCATGGCGTCAATGTGGAATACATGTACGCGTACATTCGCCCCAAAAACAAGAACGCCACCCTTATTTTCCGTTTCGACAAAATAGATGACGCCTTGAAGGTGCTTCAGGAAAACAACATCACCCTGCTCAGCGGCAGCACCGTTTACTCCGAATAGCAGAAGGATACTGTCATGCACAAACTGCTGAAACTGCTTTTTCTGACTTTTGCGGTTATTGCTTTTCCGCTTGGCGCTCTTGCTTCAGACGAACCAAGGGTGAAGCTTGAAACCAGCATGGGCGACATAGTCATTGAGGTAAACACCAAAAAGGCTCCGCTCACTTCGGAAAATTTTCTCAAATATGTAAATGACGGCTTTTACAACGGCACTGTTTTCCACCGGGTAATTGACGGATTCATGATTCAGGGCGGCGGCTTTGACAAAAACTTCAAAGAGAAGGAAACCCCTTATCCGCCCATTCACAACGAATCCGCCAACGGGCTTAAAAATGAAGCCTATACGGTAGCCATGGCCCGCACCAGCGCGCCCCACTCCGCCACAGCCCAGTTTTTCATCAACGTCAAAG
>CAZDJL010000279.1:0-2312 GCA_964505745.1 uncultured Desulfovibrionaceae bacterium
CCGCTCCGGGCTGGTACATATACACCCTCCTGGGCCCGATTGTGGCTTTCGCCGTCACCATCGTTGTCAGCCTGAGCACTCAGAAATTGAATCCATCCAATGAATATGGTTTCCACTACGATGCGAACGACAACCCCATCAGCATTGACCAGGCAAAAGCAAAGGCCGGGGCGATTTAATTTGGCAAACTCTGCGCCCGCGGCAGGATATGAGCTCGCGGGCCAACGAATATCAGGAGAGATAATTATGACAAAAATTGTAAACAGCTGGAACGAATGGGACCCCCTAAAAAGGGTGGTGCTTGGAACCGCAAGGGGCACCCAGATTCCCGCTCCGGAACCGGCATGGCACTATAACAATGTGAACGGCGATTTTCCGTTTGGAACCTGGGGTCCATTTCCTGAAGAAATGGTGCAGCATGCCTGCGAACAACAGGAAGAATTCGCAAAAACCATGAGCAAGCAAGGAGCCATTGTGGACAGGGTGGTGCCGCACGAGTCCATGCTCCGGGTTCAGGCCGTTTCCACGCCCGACTGGACCCAGATCAACCAGCGCGGCATTTCCAACCCCCGCGACCTGTTCCTTCCCGTGGGCAACGAAATTATCGAGGCCACATGTTCCCTGCGCTCCCGCTGGTTCGAATATCTGGCCCTGCGCCCGCTGTTTGAAAAATGGTATGAGGAAGACCCCGACTTCATCTGGACATCCGCCCCCAAACCCAGGCTCACTGACGAATCGTATGTGAAAAACTACTATTATAATTACGACAACGTATGGGACGATGACGTAAAAGCGAAAATGCAGCGCAACGGGCAATTTCAGATCACTGAAAAAGAACCGCTGTGGGATGCTGCGGACGCAGCCCGCGCAGGCAAGGACATTTTCCTGCAACCCTCCGCAGTAACCAACAAGAAAGGATTCGACTGGGTCAGGCGCTACCTCGCCAGGCAGGGAATCCGGGTGCATAAAATCGCGTTCGACACCTCGGTAAGCAAGTTCTTCCGCCCGTGGCATATTGACTGTTCGCTGAACCTGCTTCGCCCCGGTCTTGCCATGTTCTGCCCCGGCAAGCCCCCCATGACCCCGGAATTCCTGGAGTTGATGAAAATCAACGACTGGGAGCTGGTGCCGGCCGCTGACCCCGTATTCCACTGGACCGACAGGCTTACCCTTTGCAATACCGTAAAGGGCCAAGGGCAGAACGGAACCAACTGGATTTCCATGAACATTCTGTCTATCAGCCCCAACATGGTTTGTGTTGACGCAAATGAAAAACCTTTCTGCGAGCAGTTCGACAAAATGGGCTTTGAAGTGCTGCCCATTAAATATGACGCCGTGTTCCGCTTTGGGGGCATGCTCCATTGCACAACACTGGATGTTCACCGCGAAGGCGGATGTGAGGATTATTTCCCCAACCAGGTTGCAGGCTATTAACCCGGCAACCGCTTGACTTAAACCCCCATCATTTGGCCCGCCCTTCCGCCGGCAAGCCTCCTAGAGCTGGCGGAAGGCGGCCAAAACATTATAAAATAGAATGAATAAGGAAAATACATGCTGGCTCAAACCCCAGAAAATAACCGCACAGCCCTGATTGGCTATTTAATGGTTTTTCTCGCAGCCCTTGCGTTCAGCCTGATAGGGCCGATTACCCGTTACCCCCTGGCGCATGGGGTAAGCCCCGTTGAATGCGCGTTTTGGCGCGCGTTTTTCGGCGGCGTGTTCTTCGTCATACACGGCATAATTATCGGGGCCTGGAAAATTACTCCCAAGCAAAGGGCGGTTTTTTCACTTTTCGGAATTCCCGGCGTGGGGCTTCTGTTTTTCATGTACATGTTCGCTGTGCATAAGTCCGGAGCGGCAACCACCTCGGTCCTTAACAACACCGCCCCCATCTGGGTGGCCATCTGGTCATATCTGTTCTTCAAGGAAGCAATGGGCGGCAGCAAAATATTCGCCATTTTCCTCGCTATTACCGGGGCCGGCATGATCGCCCTCTCGGGCGGGGGCCTGCCTGAAGGCAGTTCCATGATCGGGATGGCGGCAGGGCTGGGCTCCGGTTTTTTGTTTTCCCTGCACGCGCTTGTTGCCAAGAAATATATGAATGACAACGTGTCTCCGGTTTCATTGTATATGCACATTTTGCCGGTAGGCGCATTGTGCATGTTCCCGTTTGTAAGCTTCATGCCGGACAAGAGCATGGAAGTATGGCTGTCTCTCGCGGCACTGGGCCTTCTCTGCAACTGGCTTGCCTATCTATGCTTCTGCGCTGGGCTCAAACGCCTTCCTGCCACCAGGGTGTCGGTGTTCGAAAC
>CAZDJL010000280.1:0-2309 GCA_964505745.1 uncultured Desulfovibrionaceae bacterium
GCATTGAGCACAGCCATCAAGGCCACGCCCACATCCGCGAACACGGCCTCCCACAACCCGCTTATGCCAACTACGCCCAGGTACATGAATGTGATCTTCACCCCCAGGGCCAGGGCAATATTCTGCCAGACGATAGAACGGACCTTACGGGCGAGGTCGAAAAGCTGCACCACCTTTCCGGGCGAGCTGCCCTGAAGCACCACATCCGAGGCTTCAATCGCCACCTCGGAGGCCCCGCCCACAGCTATGCCAATGCCTGCAAGGGAAATGATCGGCGCATCATTTACTCCATCGCCAACAAACGCGGCGTGGCCCGGCCCGGCAGGTTTTGTGATTTCCTCAAGGGCCTCCACCTTCTGGCTGGGCAAAAGGCCTGCCCTGAAATCATCAATGCCCGTAGCCTTTGCCACCCAGGCAGCCCCTTCCGGGCGGTCGCCGGTGAGCATGTATATTCTGAGGCCCCGTTTTTTCAGTTCGGATACAGCCTCCGCCGCATCTTCGCGTAACCGGTCGGACACCAGAATGGAACCCAGAAATCTTCCGTTTTCCGCCACATAAACCACAGTGCCCTCAATGGCCGGGTTTTTCCGGAACTCTATTCCCATTTTATCCATCAGCTTGTCGTTTCCGGCCAGATAGACATGCCCGCCCGATTCGGCCCTCATGCCGAGGCCTGGAAGCTCTTCGGCGGACAAATCTCCAGGAAGTTCCAGGGTTCCGATTTCAGACATTATGGAGCGAGCCACCGGATGGTTGGACTGCATTTCGGCAATGCCCGCAGCCTGCAAAACCTGCGCCCTGGAAACCCCCGGCTCAAATGAAACTGAATTCACTGCAAACACGCCCTCGGTAAGGGTTCCTGTTTTATCAAACACCACAGTGTCTATATTCTTAAGGCTGTCCAGCACAAGCCCGCCCTTCACCAGGATGCCCCGGCGAGATGCGCCGCCAATTCCCCCGAAATAGCTGAGCGGTATGGAGATGACCAGCGCGCAGGGGCAGGAGATAACCAGCAGCACAAGGGCACGGTAAATCCATTCCCGCCACTCGGCCCCGCCCAAAAGCGGAGGAAGGCAGGCCACCAGCACGGCCAGAAGCACCACTATTGGGGTATATACCTTGGCAAAACGGGTTACAAAGCGTTCGGGCGCGGCCTTGCGCAAGGCGGCCTTCTCGGTCAGCTCAAGAATGCGGTAAATCTCGCTGTCCTTGAAGGTCTGAGTCACTCTGAAAGTCAGCACAGAATCCAGATTTATATAGCCGGCGCGTATTTCCCTGCCCGGCTCCACCCGCATGGGTTTAGGCTCTCCTGTAAGCGGCGAGGTGTCAAGCTGCGAGCGGCCTGAAATAAGAAACCCGTCGAGAGGGATTTTTTCCCCCGGGCGCACAATCACGTCTTCCCCCGGAAGCACGGACTCGACCGCCCGTTCACGCACGCCGCCATCCGCTCCAACCACCCTGGCGGTCACCGGCCGGGAGGCCATAAGCTCCTTGATTGAGGAGCGCGAACGGCTGAGCGCAAGCTCCTGAAAAAACTCGCCCACGCAATAGAACAGCATTACCCCCACGGCTTCGGGCAGCTGGTTCAAGCCAATGGCCGCAAGCGTGGCCATGGCCATCAGGGAGAATTCGTTGAAAACGCTTTTATTCTGCAAAGCCCGGATTGCCCCGCGGAATACGGGAATGCCGCAAATCAGGTAAGGCACTATAAACAGCGCCCATATAATCAGTGTTTTCCCGCTTATGCCCCCGGCTGTGGGATCAAGCGCTTCCGGATATGCATAGTCCAAGACCATGGCCGCGCAAAACATCAGCGCAGACAAAATCAGAAGCAAGGCTTCCTTGCCCTGTTCCCCCTGCCAGAAAGAAAGCTTGCCGCCCTTCGGGCCGACCGGGTCCGCGAACTGCTTTTCAGCATTTTTTATATATTCCGGGCAATCGTATACATGGGCGAGCACATCTGGGACGGCGCTTTTTTTAAAACGGCAAGCGCACCCGGAGCCGCACAGATCATCAGATGCAGGGGGAGTTGTGTAAGAGAAACCGGAGGCTTCGCCTCCAGAGGAAGGCTGCTCACCAGAGCCTTTTGAAAAGGCCTCCGATGAGCATTCTGATGGCGGTTCCGTATCCCCCGCGTCTTCTTCGGCATCTATATCGCTTCCCGACTCCCGCACGGCTGTGATTATATCTTCAGAATTAAGATGAATTCCTTCCACAACCAGGGTTTGCGTGGGGAAGTCAGCTGTGGCCTTGTCCACCCCCGGCAAAGCGGCCACTGTATGTTGCACCGCGACTGCGCACATGGGGCA
>CAZDJL010000281.1:0-2303 GCA_964505745.1 uncultured Desulfovibrionaceae bacterium
TTTTCGCCGTTTAACGGCGAAATGGGCGTACCAAAATTAATCTGGTTTTAAGCCCCGGCTTTTTGATGATGTTTTCGCTTTGCCCGGGCTGTTTTTCCAAATGTTGGCCGGGTATCTGGACATTTTTTGAACTCCTTAATAAAGTTATTGGCATTGCCCTGGATTGCCCTGAGTGCTTGCCCTTTTGTGAAGGGTGAAGCCTTTGATGGCGGTTTTACGGGCATTGTGGAATAGTGTTTTGCAACATCAGGGCATGCTGCCGGGGTGTATGGAAATGTTTTGGCGGGTGTTTTGCAGGGCTTGGCAGAGCAAGGCCGGCCTGTTTTCATAGTTTGCTCGGGGAGGATTTATGCCGGTTGCAATCACTTGGAACGGCCACTCCAATTTCATGCTGGAGGAGGGCGGGGTTAAGGTTTTAATTGACCCGTATTTTGAAGATAACCCTGCCGCCCCGTATGGCTGGGAAACGCTGGGCTCTCCGGATCTGGTTCTGGTTACGCATGACCACCACGACCATACCGGGCAGGCGGTTGAAATTTGCCGTAACACCGGCGCGATGCTTGGCTGTATTGTTGGCACCGGCGAGAAGCTCGTTCAGCGGGGAGTTCCGGAGAAACAGGTTGTAAACGGAATAGGTTTTAACATTGGCGGAACTGTTGAGGTGAAGGGCGTGCGCGTGACCATGACCGAAGCCTTTCATTCCAGCGATTCAGGCTTTCCTGTGGGCTATATCGTCAGAATGCCCGGCGGGCTTACCGTTTATCATGCGGGCGACACCGGCGTTTTTGCCAACATGAAGGTGTGGGGCGGGCTTTTTGCAATAGATGTGGCTCTGCTTCCCATTGGCGGAGTGTTCACAATGGACGCGCGCCAGGCGGCGATGGCCGCCGCGCTTTTGGGGGCCCGGCGGGCGGCTCCCATGCATTACGGCACTTTTCCCCTGCTTGAGCAGAATTCTGATTGTTTTGTTGCAGAGCTTGCAAGGCATGCTCCTGATTGTGAACCGGTGCTTCTGAAACCTGGAGAAAGCATAAACCTCCGGCCCGGAACGAGTGTTTAGGTTGCTTGCAGGCCCGCAACGAAAGCATGGCTTTTTTGTCTGATTCGGGTTATTAGAAAAAATTGTGCCCATCCGGTGGGCAATGCAGAGCGCGTCCGGTTACTGGTTCAGAGCGGGTTGATTTTTTAAACACACGCGAGGATTTATGAAAATTCAGTTTTTAGGGGCAGCCCAAACCGTTACCGGTTCCTGCCATATGATTGAAGTTAATGGCAAGCGTTTTGCCGTGGACTGCGGCATGCATCAGGGCGGCACCGCGATAGAGGTGCGTAACGAGAATATTGACGTATACCGCCCCAAAGAAATTGATTTTTTCCTGATTACCCATGCCCACATAGATCATACCGGGCTTCTTCCCTATATGGTTAAAAACGGTTTCAAGGGAAACATATATTGCACTGTGCCCACGGTAGACCTGCTGGAAGTGATGCTGCAGGACAGCGCCCATATTCAGGAAATGGAAGCTTCCTTTAAAAACACAAAACTCAGCCGCCGCGGCGAGGAAGCCGTGGAGGCGCTGTATACCCAGGAAGACGCTCTGGAAACCCTGAAGTATCTGCGCGGCATCGAATATGGTAAAGAGTTTGAGCCCGCGCCTGGAATCAAGGTTAAGTTCAGGGACGCCGGGCATATACTCGGCTCTTCCTTCCTGGAAATGGAAGTGAAAGAGGAAGGAAAGGACAAGCCCATGCGTTTCGTCTTTTCCGGCGACCTGGGCAGGCCCGAATCCCTGCTTATGTCCCAGCCCGATGTTCCGGCGGAAACGGACTATTTGTTTGTGGAGTCCACCTACGGCAACCGCAACCATAAAAACGAAAGCACCTCGCTGGACGAGCTTGCCGCGGCAATTGAATACAGCTTCAAGCTGGGGCAGAAAATCATTATTCCCGCGTTTGCCCTGGAGCGTACCCAGTCCATTTTATACTCCCTGCACCTGTTAAGCGTGCAGGGCCGCCTGCCGGATATTCCGGTTTTTCTGGACAGCCCGCTTGCCATAAAAACAACGGAAATTTTCCGCAAGCATCCTGAATATCAGGATGATGAAACGCGGGCCCTGCTTGCTCAGGGAATTGATCCTCTGGCCCTGCCCAATCTGCGGTATACCCTCAGCACGGCCGAGTCGCAGAGCATCAACGACTATGCCGGGTCTGCCATTGTCATTTCCGCAAGCGGCATGTGCAATGCGGGGCGGATCAAGCACCACCTGAAGCACAACCTCTGGCGCAAGGGGGCGAGCATCGTG
>CAZDJL010000282.1:0-2241 GCA_964505745.1 uncultured Desulfovibrionaceae bacterium
TCACTCTCGCCGTTAAGCGCCGGAGCAAGCGTCTTAAAGTTAATCTGCTCTAGAAGCGATTTCATAATCAACCGGGGTAAAACGAGAATGCAGCCCCGTTGCCGCGCCTTCTCAAGCCCTCGGCCAGAGTGGGCAGCAGAGTGTCAAAAACTCCTTTTTTCGCCATCGCGAAAAGCATCTGCGGCAGGTTTGGTATGGAGGGTAGCGTTCCGTGTACAGGCGGAGTAGAGGTTGAAAATTTTACTCTTTTGTATTTAGGGGTTGACAGGGTGAAGCTTGTGGTGTAAACACTGGCGTTGTTCGTTTTTGGAATTAATATAGATATAAGTGTAATTTCCTACTTGGAGGAATTTTCCTTGGCTACTCATAAATCAGCTATTAAAAGGCATAAGCAGAGCCTTCGCAATCAGGCTCGTAACCGTGCTGTTAAAACCCGTTTGAAAAATGTTATCAAGGATGTGCGCCTTGCTGTTCAGCAGCAGGATAAAGATGTTGCTGCACAGGCCCTTCGCACTGCCTCTTCTTTCTTGGACAAGGCTTCTACCAAGGGCGTTATACATTGGAAAAATGCCGCGCGCAAGATTTCCCGTCTTGCCAAATCGGTTGACGCCATCTAGTCATTAAATTTACAGGCTTGCCAGCTTGGGCGTCTGATTATATTTCCAATCTTCAGGGGCGGGGGTTTACCCTCGCCTCTTTTTTGCTCGCTCCTGAACTTTTATCTATTGTTATTTTGTGTATCTTGTGGCAGAACGGATTCTGTATAGAAATAAGGCGAATGAGGTTATTGGGGCATTTCAGCATTGAAAGGCCGCTTTTGATATAATGTTCTGGCGGCGCGGGCAGCGCCGCCCGTCCTGCAGGCGCAGTCGGAATTCATTTCTTCTATTAGGCGCCGGAGAGGGCGTTTCAAAATTAATCTGCTCCAGGTTGACCTATGCGATTTTTCTTCAAGAAAAAACCTTCCGCAGACAAACTAAAGGCTGTGATTATAGGCGCGGGAGAAGTGGGCGTGCGGGTGGCTGACCATCTGGCTATGGAAGAAAAGGATGTTGTCCTTATTGACATAAATGCGGATGCCTTGCGCGATGCAGCCGAAAGCATGGATATAAAAACCGTGCAGGGGCCTGGCGACTCGCCTGTGGTTCTCCAGCAAACGGAAGTTGACCGGGCGGATCTGGTGCTTGCAGTAACCGACTCGGACGCGACAAATATCATCGCCTGCCTTTTTGCCAACAAACTTTGGCCCACAGCGGTTACTTTAGCCCGAATCCGCAATGAAGATTACACAAGGGGGCAGGAGGACCTGATAAATGGAGTGCTGGGAATCAACACTCTGGTAAACCCCGAAAGCGAAGTGGTCAAGACCATTGAGCGCATGTTGTCTTTGCCCGGAATTCTTGAATATAACGAATTTGCCGACGGGCTGGTCAAGATGGTCAGCCTTCAGGTCGATTCCGGGCCCATGGTCAATCTCAGGCTGATGGATTTTAACGATATTGTTCCCGAAAATATAATTGTGGCGGGAATTGAGCGTAACGACAAACTGCTTGTTCCTTCCGGCCAGGATCAGATTCTTTCAGGCGATATTGTGCATTTTGTGACTTTGCCGGGCAACCTCCGGGTGTTGCGCCGGGCCACTAACTATTTCGATCAGGAGCCCGCCCGTTCGGTATTCATCATCGGAGGAGGGAACACCGGCCTGCGTCTGGCCCAGCTTTTGGAAAAAATGGGCTACAGCGTAAAGCTGGCCGAAATAGACGAGGGGCGCTGCCTGCATCTGGCGGAAATTTTGCACAGCACGCTGGTGCTCAGAGGGGACGGCACCGACCAGATATTTTTGCGTGAAGAAAACATTGGCGAAATGGATGCGGTGGTAACCCTTACGGGAAGTGATGAGAAAAACGTATTAATAGCCTTGCTTGCGAAATCAATGGGTGTGGGGCACCCCATTGTGCGGCTGAACAAGAAGGAATATCACCCGCTTGTGGAGTCTGTCGGGCTGCATTATTATGTAAACCCGCGCACGGCTGCTGTGAATAGCATTATGCGGTATATTCGCCGGGGGCTGGTCATGGCTTCCGTTACTTTGGGCGATGATGAAGCGGAGGTTATTGAAATTGTGGCGCAGCACAATTCAAAGCTTGTAAACACGCCCCTGTTCGAGCTGGGGCTGCCCAAAGGGGCGCTGGTGCTTGCCATTGTGCGTGGGGGAGAGGCGATAATTCCCACCGGTCAAGA
>CAZDJL010000283.1:0-2212 GCA_964505745.1 uncultured Desulfovibrionaceae bacterium
GCGGGTTATAAAAAAGACAGGCGCCTCTGGTATTTTGCAAAATTCAACCGATTGTATATAATGAACCATCCCAACTTCGGCAGGAGGAACAACCATGGCAGATGAAGAAATCGCCCCTAAAAAGAAAAAGAAGGGGAAACTTTTAAAAATATTGATTCTTCTCATTCTCATTGGCGGGGCTGGAGCCGCAGCCTATGTTTTTTTGTGGCCCATGTTCATGAACCCCTCCCCGCATGAGGAAACCACGCAGGGGGAAAACGGTTCATCCACTTCCACCCAGCCCCAGCCAAGCAATATAATTGTTTCGCTGCCCACTTTCATGGTCAACCTGGCCGACCCGCTTGGCCGGCGCTATATCAAGCTGACCATTGAAGTGGAAATGAACAGCCAAAGCGCGGCTGAAGAGTTGCAGAGCAATACCGCGAAAGTGCGTGATTCCATAAACCTGCTGCTTTCAAGCAAATCTTACGCCGACCTCGCTCCGGCCGAAAACAAGATTCTGCTTAAGAACGAAATAGTTGAACGCTTGAACCAGATTCTGGGCGGCCCGAAAGTTGCAAGAGTATACTTTGTGGATATTGTAATTCAGTAATTTGACTCTTTTTAGTCCGGCGGCATCGGCAGGGCTGTTTGGCATTTATTAATAATGAGGTAGAATTATGAGCGATGATCAGGACAAATTGGCGGAAGAATGGGCAGCCGCCCTTGAGGCCCAGGGAGAAGAGGAGACCGCTTCCGGTCAATCCGGTTCCGCCGCTGACGCCACTGACGCCACTGACGACGACAAGCTGGCAGAGGAATGGGCCGCAGCCCTCGCCTCTGACGAACAGGCTTCCCTGAAAAAAGAAAAGGAACAGACCTTTTTCGCGCAAACCGCACAAGAGGCCAAATTCAAAGATTTTACCGAAGAAGCGAAAGCGCCCAGGCCGGACTCCGGCCGCAGGGAACTGGATTTCATTCTGGACATTCCCCTGGACGTTTCCGCAGAGCTCGGCCGGACAAGACTGCTGATTAACGAGCTCCTGCAACTTGGCCAGGGTTCGGTTGTTGAATTGAACAAACTGGCGGGAGACCCGCTGGAAGTGTTTGTAAACGGAAAACTGGTGGCGCGGGGCGAAGCTGTGGTCATTAACGAAAAATTCGGAGTTCGCCTTACCGACATTATCAGCCCCATTGAACGGGTTAAGCAGCTCGGGTGACTTTGCCAATAACAAGCAAGAAAGGCGCGGCCCAAATGGCCGCGCCTTTCTTTTTCTCCCTCACTATATGCAAGCCGGCGCTCACTCCGGCCCAACATTTCTACTTTGCGCTCTGGCACACCTTTTCGGCCCACGCCTCAATTTCGTCGTCCTCGGACTGGGGATCGCCGTCTATTTTCAAAAGAGGGCCTATAACATTTGCCCCAAGCTCGGAAAGTTTTTCAGCGATAGAGTCCACCGCTCCGCAGTAATAAGGATAGGCGGTGTCTCCACATCCGAAAACCGCCACGGTTTTCCCGCTGGCATTAATTCTGTCGAAATTATCAAAAAGATCCACAAAATCATCCTGGAATTCAATACTGTCCTGGCCCCAGGTGGAACAACCGAACAGGATAAGATCATAACCGTCACAAAGCCCGGCGGCATCAGCCTGGGCGGCGTCAAGCCTTGTTGTGGAAAAGCCTTGTGAGCTGACCACTCGATCGACCACCCCGGCAACGTATTCAGTATTTCCAGTAGTAGAACCATAAACAATCAGTGCTGAAGGCATAGATAAATTCTCCAAAAGTTATTATTTTTCTGCGCATTGTGCGCCTGTGTTCTTTTTTTGACGATAACGAATTTCAATTTCACTTGCAAGCGATTTTAAAACTTTTTTCGCTTTGTTTATTGCCACTCCGGATTTACACAAAACTCACAGTAATTAAAGCTACTTGCAGCATGCAAGAGATCTGCCCGCTTTCCTTTTAGTTTTAAGAGGCTCCCTTTCCGAAGCTTAATGAAGGAGGTAACAGTCTCCGGCATATCCTGCGCCTTGCTCTGCGGATAAACCCGTCTTGCTCATTTTCCCAATTCCGCAATCCTGCTGAATTGCTCTCCTGGCTAATTTCTGCGACAAAGCGAAGCGTTCTATCCGGTGGACGATTAAGGCTCTTACTGCACAACAAAGCCCGTATGACGGGCTTTGTTTCGCTCTGGAAAAATTACCCGGCCGCGCGCTTATGAAAGAGAAT
>CAZDJL010000284.1:0-2189 GCA_964505745.1 uncultured Desulfovibrionaceae bacterium
TGCACTGTACCTCTAATCCATATAATTTTTTTACCTTTTCAGCAAAATTGCTGCTGGCCGCCGGTCTGCTGGCCTATGCCTGCCTTCTGCCCCTGGAGGCAGAGGCAGCAAAAAAATATACCCCAGCCAGCCTTGAAGAAGTGATGCAAGTGGTAAAAAGCCACCGGGGCGAGGTTGTTATTTTGAACGTATTTGCCAGCTGGTGCCCCCCTTGTGTTCAGGAAGCCAAAACCCTGACTCAATTTTACCGAAAATACCCGCCTGAAAGCGGCGTTCATTTATACGGAGTATCGCTTGATGACGACCTGAATGAACTTGAAGACTTCTTGGCCGACCGTGAGATAAATTTTCCAGTATACCACTGCGGGCAAGATTTTGTGGACAACTTCGAAATCGAGACCATTCCCACCCTTATAGTGTTCGACCGGGAAGGCACTCTGGCCGACTATCATCTCGGCATTGCCTCAATGAAAGAACTAACCGATATCATGGACAAATACAGATAAGCTATGGATTACATTATTAGAAAAGCGCGCATGAGCGATGTGAGAGAGATACACACCCTACTGCTCAAGGCTGCAGACGAAGGACTGCTTCTCCCCCGCTCCCTCCGCCAGCTATATTCTCATTTGCGCGATTTTTACGTTGTGGAACCCTCCGAGGGAGGGCCTGTGGCCGGGTGTTGCGCTCTGGCAATTATTTGGGAAGGAGCAGGAGAAATCCGCTCCCTGGTTGTTGATTCGGAATACAGGGGAAAAGGCTTTGGAAAAGCGCTGACCGAACGCTGCATTGAAGAGGCCAGAGAGCTTGGATTGGGGCGAGTATTCGCGCTGACATATCAAGTTGAGTTTTTCGACCACCTTGGCTTTGTAGAAGTAACCAAAGAAGCCCTGCCCCAAAAAGTATGGTCTGACTGCATCAACTGCCCCCGTTTCCCCGATTGCGACGAGCATGCAATGTTGCTGGCCCTTTAAATTACATCTTGCTCTTATCTTTGTTAAAAGGTAATATTTGAGTATTATGTGGACAATAAAAGTCTGTTAACCGGCTTCAGAAACAGGATCAACTAATGATAATTACCTGCCCCAGCTGTTCCACTAAATTCAATCTACCAGACAGTCAGGCAAGCCCCTTGCGTAAAGCCAGATGTTCATTTTGCAAGAACATTTTCGTTCTGGCCGATGGAATGGACGACAAAGACTTTGAAGCCCTTGCCATGGCTGGAGAGCAGCAAAACCCGGAAAACTCAGAAAATGCCGCCGAGGAAAATCTGCAGGCCATACTAAGCAATGGTGAAGACTACGATGTCGACTCCATAACGCCCAAAAAACGAGGCAAACTTCTGCCTATAGTTGTAGGAATTCTTCTTCTTGCAATTCTTGCGGCGGGCGCGCTTGTTTTTACCGGCACTCTGAAATTCGGCGAAACGGAAGACGCTGCTCCTGCCGATGCGCAGGAAAAGGCTGTTGCAAAAAATGCTACTGGCGGCAATTCAACAGTTATGCCTCCTCCTGACGATGCCCATGTAAAAGACATAATTTTCCAAAATACAAAACAATACTTCGTAAATAATGAAAAGCTCGGGCAAATCTTTGTGGTTGAAGGAAAAGCAGTTAATAACTACAAAACCCCAAAAGAGCTGATTCAAATAGAAGCAAGTCTCCTTGATGAACATGGAGTGGCTGTGGCCACCAAACAGCAATTTGGCGGCGTAACCCTTACAATGTTCCAATTGCAGGTTCTTTCCGAGGCAGATATTGAAAAGGCTCTGAACAATAATATTGAAATTCTGGCCAACAATCTAAACATACAGCCGGGCGGCTCAGTTCCGTTCATGCTCGTGTTCGTCAACCCTCCATCCAACATAAGCACCTTATTCCTTAAAATTATTGATGCAAAAGATTCTCCGGCCAATTGACGAGACCCAAACCGCCCCTAACGGGGCGGTTTTTTATGATTTGCAATGGGGTTTCAAGCAAGCTGAAAGAAGATCAGAGCATTTCAAAATTCAAACTATCTACCCAGACGAAATACCCCAGCCTTGTGAAACAAGTAAAAGCAATGCCCACACGATTAACTCTCAGCAACGAAAGCAATTCCGCCCAAGACCTGTGGGCCGGCAGCGTTGCGCGCACGAACTGTGCTTTTTGTCAAAATTAATAGACTTTAAAATGGCAAAACTAAAGAGA
>CAZDJL010000285.1:0-947 GCA_964505745.1 uncultured Desulfovibrionaceae bacterium
CCAGCATTTCAGCCGCGCTGTCCACATCGAAACGCTCAACCCCTCGGGGCAACGCCGGAACCCCCGGCCCGCAAACAGCCTTTACCCTGGCGCCGCGCGCCCAGGCGGCAGAAGCCAGCGCCGCGCCCATAAGACCGGAGGAAGGGTTGCTCACAAACCGCACTCCATCCCAAAATTCACGGGTGGGGCCAATGGTGATAAGCAGGGTCTGCCCGCTCATGTCCTGCTCGGCAAGCGCGCGAAGCGACTCAAGATAAATGTCCAGCAAAGGGGCCAGCCTGCCCTCGCCCGAATCCCCGCAGGCCATCAGCCCGCAGCCCGGATTCACCGGAATGAATCCGCGTTCAAGCAAAAGCTCCCAGTTGGCCTGGGTAGCCGGGTTCATCCACATGCGGGGGTGCATGGCCGGGGCTATCACCTTGGGCCGGTCAAACGCAAGCGCCTGGGCCGCCAGCATTTCAGAGGCGTCGCCGCCAGCCAGACGGGCAATTGTGCTGGCTGTGGCAGGCATTATCAGCATGGCATCGGCTTCCTGCCCAGGCTCAAGATGGGCGAAAATGTCGTCAATTTCCATCATCGGCCCATACACCTTGCTGGCCCCCAGCGAGAGATAAGACATCGGAGTAACGAATTCCCCCGCCGCAGGCGTCAGGGTGACCGTTACCTTTATGCCCACGTCCTTCCAGGCGCGCAGCAATTCCAGAGTTTTATAGGCCGCTACTGAACCGCAAACCCCGAGATGCAGGGTTTTGCCAGAAAAATAATTGAATTTGAGATATGGCTGCCTAGGCATGGTTTCCCCTAAAATGGCCTCTTCTCTGCCCGACTGCGCGCAGCCGCTGGACGCTGCTATTCATTAAGGTTTTGCTCGCTTACCCCGCCCCCGGAAGAAGAAGACGAACCTCCGCCGGAGCTTCCAGAACTGGAAGGGGAGTATTCAGTGCTGG
>CAZDJL010000285.1:957-2181 GCA_964505745.1 uncultured Desulfovibrionaceae bacterium
GTGCCGGAACCGCCGGACTGGGAGCTTCCCCCGCCGGATTGCACCTGCTCATGGTTTTCCGTGGCTTCAGCAGGAGCGGGGGCCACCGGCATGGTAGGAGGCGAGGTGAATCCATGCATCCTGGAGTTCACCCAAACCCACATTTCCGTGTTTATCAGCGAACTGGTAAACACCATCACGCATACCCGTTCATCCTTCTCAAACACGAGAAGGCCGCTTTTTTGCTTGTAAATGGCAATGGGCGACCAGCCCTGGGTGTACATGTTGTAAATGCAGGCATCAATCAGAGACGACCACTCCACACTGCCCTTGAACCGCATGTGCCCCACGCGCAAATTGCCTGCCTGGGTCACATCAGTGTTGGAAGTTTCAATTCCCATGTCCCTGGGAATCGGCACATCGCCAAACTCGGGGGTGTAGGTGTCGGTCACGTCGGAAGTGCCGCCGGAAAAGAAATTGGCGCTGCACCCCGAACCCAGCAACACAGTCGCAACAAGGCCGATAATAACTAATCTTACGCTCTGCACGCACGTTCCCCCTAAAAAGTCTAAATCATCTCAAAGCAAGCAGGAACCAGGGCGTTTTTCCCATGAGGCGCAGCATCCGAGGCGGCCCGCCTCAATCAATGGTTCCAGACGCTCTTTTTGCAGTGAACAATAATCCCGGTTGAAAGTCAACGCCACAAAAAAACTGCCTTTCCCTAAAGAAAAAAGGTCTGGCTGCGGTCCGGCCCCACGGAGATTATTCCGGCCCTTACCCCAACAAGATCCTCAATGCGTTCAATATAGGCGCGGGCATTGGCAGGCAGGTCGTCCCAGCAGCGGGCTCCGGTTATATCGTCATTCCAGCCCGGAAAAGTTTCATAAACCGGCTCTGCGCCTGCAAGAGCGGCCTCGCCCTGAGGCGGGTAAAGCACGCTTTGGCCGCGGTATTTATATGCCACGCAAATTTTAAGCTCGGGAAGCCCGGAAAGCACGTCCAGCTTGGTCAGGGTGAGCTCGGTAAGGCTGTTCAGGCGCACCGCCTCGCGCACCAGCACGGCGTCAAACCAGCCGCAACGGCGCACCCGCCTGGTGGTGGCTCCAATTTCCGCGCCCTGAGCCTGCAAATGCTTGCCAACAGGGCAGTCGAGCTGGGTGGGGAAAGGCCCGCCGCCCACGCGGGTGGTGTACGCCTTCACTATTCCGATTATCCGGTCAAGCTCGCGCGGGCCCACTCCGGCCC
>CAZDJL010000286.1:0-2178 GCA_964505745.1 uncultured Desulfovibrionaceae bacterium
GAGTTGGTTTAAAACGGCGCAGCGCCCTCCGCCACAGCCGCGTCATTGGCAAAGTGGGAAACGGAAAAGGCCTTATGGTCCAGACGGGCCAGACGGAAGGAGGTTCCTTCGGCCGGGGTGGCTTCCAGGTTGAAGAAATCACCGGTTTCCTCCTGGAACTTGGAAAGCAGGGAACGGATATATGCAAGCGCGCGCATGGAGAAATCATGCCCTTCCGGAGTGGCTATGCCTTTGCCTATGAGGTTCAGGCAGCACTCGTTCATGCCCACCAGGCCGATGGTCGAAAAGTGGTTGGTCCAATATTTTCCGGTGCGGCTTTTCACATCACGCAAATAGAACGTGGTGTAGGGGTAAAGCCCCCCATCGGTAAACTGCTCAAGCACTTTGCGTTTGGTTACCAAGCTTTCCTTGGCCAGATTGACCAGTTCGTCAAGGCGGTTGAAGAAGGCGTCTTCATTTTCCGCCAAGTAACCCATGCGGGGCAGGTTCAGGGTAACCACGCCGATTGATCCGGTAAGGGGGTTTGCTCCAAACAGGCCTCCGCCGCGCTTTCTCAGCTCGCGGTTGTCCAGGCGCAGGCGGCAGCACATGGAGCGCGCGTCGTCCGGGTCCATATCTGAATTCACAAAATTGGAGAAATAGGGGATGCCGTAGCGCCCGGTCATTTTCCAGATGGCTTCGAAACGGGGGCTGCTCCAGTCGAAATCTTTGGTGATGTTATAGGTGGGAATGGGGAAAGTGAAAACTCGCCCCTTGTTGTCGCCTTCCATCATCACTTCGGCAAAAGCCTGATTCAGGATGTCCATTTCGGCCTGATATTCGCCATAGGTGCTGTCCTGAAGCTCGCCGCCAATAATTACCGGCTCGTTTTTCAGGCTTGAGGGCACGTCCATGTCCAGGGTGATGTTGGTGAAAGGCGTCTGAAATCCCACTCTTGTGGGAATGTTTATGTTAAACACAAACTCCTGCAAAGCCTGCTTCACCTCTTTTGGAGAAAGCCCGTCATGCCGGATAAACGGGGCGAGCAGAGTGTCGAAGCTGGAAACGGCCTGAGCGCCGGCAGCTTCGCCCTGCAGGGTATAGAAAAAATTCACCAGCTGCCCGAGGGCCGAGCGGAAATGCCAGGGGGGGGCGCTTTCAATATTTCCGGCCACCCCTTTGAAACCTTCACGCAAAAGGTCCTGCAAGTCCCAGCCCACGCAATACACGGAAAGCAGGTTGAGATCGTGCAGGTGAAAATCGCCGTTTTTATGGGCATCCCTTATTTGCTGGGTGTAAATGCGGTTCAGCCAATATTCGGAAGTAACATCGGAAGCAATGTGATGGTTCAGCCCCTGCAGGGAAAAGCCCATGTTGCTGTTTTCACGCACGCGCCAATCCATTTTGCTGAGGTAGCCCTCCATCATGTCCACATTGGCCCGGGCGGTAATCTGACGAATTTGGGCGTGCTGCTCGCGATAAAGGACATAGGCTTTGGCGGTGGCCCGGAAAGGCGAATCCAGCAGCACCTCTTCCACCATATCCTGAAGGGATTCAACATCGGGCAGGGGGCCAAGCTGCATGGTCTTGGCCAAAGACAGCACACGCATGGTCAGACGGCGGGCCTCTTTTTCTTCAAATTCCCCGGTGGCCTTGCCCGCCTTGAGAATTGCGTTCACAATCTTGCTGGAATCAAAGGGCACCACACGGCCATCACGTTTTCTGATTTCACTGAAGAACATCTTTAGTCACTCTCCTGAAATTGGTGGGCGGATAAAAATCTCTTGCTGACTAAACACGCAAAAAGATGAGAACATGCTGGGGAAAACTTGCGCAAATGCCCGTTGCGCAGTATCCGGGTATTAATTTGACAAAAAGACCAGGGCGGCGGGAAATGTGAGCTGCCTGCCCTTTGGGAGAGTTTGCTGCAAAGCTTCCCTGCTCCCGGAAGTTCCGCCGTGAGGTTTTCATGCAAGCGCGGCATGCGCTTTCAAACTTTGCCATCACTGCGGGCGAGGTTGAGGCAGGTCTTCCGGCTTGGCCAGGGAGCATTTTATGCTTTCACTCCCCATGTTCCCCTTCCCGGATCTTGTCCAGTGGTTTTTAGAACATTTTCCCGGCGAACTTGATCTGCAGAACAGAGCTTTAACGCTTGCGCCAGGGTGGCTTTACGGCGGCGGGTCCGCTCCTGAATCGCAC
>CAZDJL010000287.1:0-2178 GCA_964505745.1 uncultured Desulfovibrionaceae bacterium
TACCCTGAAACCTGTGTATGGCAACAGCGTTGACCCCAAAACCGTGGTGATTGACAAGTAAAGTTGTGTATTGAAACTGAACGGTATCAAGAAAAATCCCCAGTACTGGCGGGTTTTTCCTCCACACAAAAAGCGCGCTCAAAATTGGGCGCGCTTTTATTTATATCTGCAAGAAACTGCTCCTGGATCGCCCTAAAAAACTATAGCCCGCCGCAGGCAAGACCGCCGGCAAGCATGTTCACCCATTTGGAGTCTATGACCATGGCGTGCAGCAGGCGTTTTTGTTTAAGCTTGAAGTCCGGCTCCAGGACAAGCAACTGGGCGATCGCCTTCTCGGTTTCCTCCCTCATGCCCAGCTTGGCGTAAGAGGCGGCCCTGGCTATTGCGTCCCATATGCAGGTGGGAATATTCATCTGCAGCGCCTCTGACAAGGCTTCCTCGTACTGCCCGTGGGCGTAATGGTACATGAATGGAATGACATGGCACCAGCTGGGGCTGCATGGGTTCAGCCTTAGCGCTTCCTCCACCAGCCGCTTGCCCTCGGCAAGGTCTTTGGTCATGCCTGTAATCAGGCCCAGGGACACGAACAAATAAGGATTTGTATTCTTGTTTGGAAATACCCGGCCAATGGTTTCATGCATGCGCACAATATCCATGCGCAAATAGTAGTTCAGGGCAAGCGCCCAGTGCGCCATTTGCGAAGTGGGGTCAAGAGCGAGCGCCCGTTTAGCAAGGTCTTGCGCCAGATCCAGATTGTTTTCAAGCTGGTCGTAGCCGAACTCGTAATCCGAAGAGTAGACATCGGAAAGCAGGGCGCAAACCATTGAATTTTCAGGATCAAGTTCAATGCTGTGTTCCAGCGCCTGTCTGGCCTTGATCCAGTCGTTCTTGTCGAAACTGCCAACCCAGGTGTGGTAGCGAAGGCTGGCCTCGTACACTCCGATGTTTTCCAGATCTTTATACATGGACTCACGCATAAACGTGCGGTTGATCAGCCCGAAAGAATCGGTGAGCCAGCCCACCAGTTTGCGCGACACTTCATCCTGCAATTCCCGCAGGGATGCATTGTCTAGCAGGGAGTCGAAACGCTCTGTCCATATGCGGCGGGCGCTCTGGGCATCGGTAAGAGCGCTAAAGATACGCACGGAGTCTTCAAAAAGCTGCACCCGCCCATGCAGTATAAAACGGGAACCGAGAGCCTGGGCGCGGGAAATGGTTTCAAGCAGGTTATGTTCATCTGCCCCGATAGCCGCCACCTCAAGCACATCCACATCACTGCTGTGGCTCATCCCGGCAAGCAGGCTCTCGTTCAGGCCTTCAACAAAACAATCCAGAGATTTGTCCGCGCCAATCATGGTAAATGGCATAATCACCAGGGCCGGGCGCCGTTCGGCCTTGGAGATCTGCGGGGCAGGCTCTGCGTCTGCCTGTATTCCGGCTGCAGAAACCCGCCCGGAAAATTCTTCTGCCGCAGGCCCGGACGGCTGCGCCCCGCCTACAATAACAACCTTGTCGTTGCCCTTGTATGAAAACACCGGCACATACGACCCTCTGGGAATGCTGATGCAAAGAGGCTCGTCAGGATTGAGGAAGTAGTAGCGTTCCAACTGGCGGCGCAGTTTGCCCGCCTCCACGCGAACAATCGGATCAAGCAGGGGGTCGAAGCTTTCATCCCGCCCGAACACCTCTACGGCGATGCTGTAAGCTTTAACACTCCCCGCCCTGCCTTTTAAGGTTTCCTGCACAACGAATTCAAGAAATTTTTTCAGCCTGGACGGAGCCTGGAAATCGGAACTCTCCAAAAGGCGGTCAAGCTGCCTTACTACTATGTCCTGGTCGATTTCCACTTGTCCGCCGACATCAACAGACACTCCTGCGATCATGCAATTGCCCCCCAACATGTCGCCTTGAGCCCACAAGGAGTTCAAGACTTCTGGAAAGATTCATATGACTCTATCTTTGAAGCATAAACATAAACTGGGAATAGTGCAACCTGAAGCAATTCGTATTTACGTTTTGTTAGTTACAGAACACAACAGTAAATAACTTCCGCCCCGGCGCCGCTTAAGCATATGTTCAAATCAACAAAAAAATATCTGCCCCGCTTCCGGGACGCACCTGCCCGGAAAACGGACGCGAACGGCACTTGTCAGCATTATTTAATGGAAAAAATTTCCC
>CAZDJL010000288.1:0-2165 GCA_964505745.1 uncultured Desulfovibrionaceae bacterium
CGATCTCGTCACATTGAAAAACCGCCCCTTTCGGGGCGGTTTCCATTTATACCTTGTACTTTTGAAAGCATTGCCGGTTGACAGCGCAGGCTTATTCCGCAGCCCAGAAACACGGAGGAACTTGACTTTGTTACCCGCCCCTGGTGTGGCGTAAGCATGCCTAATGCATTTAAGCTCAACAAAAAATTCTATCAGGTCCTTGCCAAAAATATGCCTCCGGCAGCCTTTGCGTCTGCCGGAGGCATATTTCAAACGTTAATTCCTCTAGATGTTTTTAAGCTCGCCAACCACCGCGGATATCTGTCTGGTCAAATCGCCAATGGCCTTCATGTTGTCATCGGCCTCATGCATGAGTTCGGTATTTTCCCCTGCAATGCGGTTAACTTCCTCCGTGCTCCTGCTGATCTGCTCACTGGCGGCGGACTGCTCCTCGCTGGCCACGGCAATGGTTTGCACTTTGGCCGCAGTGGTTTCCGCAATCGTCACAATATCCTTAAGGGCGTTGCCGGCCGCAAGCACCAGCTCTGTGCTTTCGCCCACAGCCTGCACAGCCTCTTTCACGGCGTTTCTGTTTTCAACCGTGCCCTGCTGTATAGCCTTGGTCACGCCATCAACTTCCTTGGTGGCAATCATGGTTTTTTCAGCCAGCTTGCGCACTTCATCGGCAACCACGGCAAAGCCTCTGCCCGCTTCCCCTGCTCTGGCGGCTTCAATTGCGGCGTTCAGCGCAAGCAGGTTGGTCTGGTCGGCAATGTCGGTGATCACGGTCATCACATTGTCAATTCTCACAGCCTGTTCTTCAAGATTGGACATGACCTCGGAAATATTCTGCGCCCGCACAGAAACATTTTCTATGGCCCCCACCGTTTTTTCAACAATCTCATACCCCTGGGCTGCGCTTATTTTCGCTGCTTCAGCGCTGCTTGAAGCGTCTGCCGCGTTTCTCGCCACTTCCACAACCGCAGCGGCCATCTCCGTCATTGCCGTGGCGGTGTCGCCAACATGGTTCTTCTGATTATCCGTGCCCTGGGTGGCAAGGCTTACCCTTTGGGCAACCATTTCAGAAAGCGTAAGCGTTTCCTCAACAATGCCTTCCAGTTTGGCGGCGGCTTCCTGCATGCCCTTCCTGGTGGCTTCTTCCGCGGCAAGCTTGGCTTCTTCCGCCTCTTTGAGATACTGGCCGGCTATCGCACTCTGTTCTTCGGCTTCACGGGCCTTCTCGTCGGCATGGTCGATCTTTGCCACAATATTCCGGATCATCTCTCTAATGGCAACAACAAGAGCCCCTATTTCATCCTTGCGGTCAATATTTATTTGGGCGTCCAAATCTCCGCCGGCCACTTTATTGGCAAAGCGGGCAATGCTGATGGTGGGGGCGCTGATTGTTTTTGCAATCAGCAACCCAAGCAGAAGGGCCATAACAAATGCGATTCCTATGGCCACATAGGTTGCGACCACGGCGTGGCTGACGTTTTTATTGAAGGAATCGAACTGGTTGTTTTTTTCCTGGTCGGCAATTTTAAGAATTTCACCCAGCTCCGCCTGCACCTGCTGCATGCTTGGAATGGTCACGGTTAAAAAATGCTGCTGGGCTTCTTCGGTTTTTCCTTCGGCTTTAAGCTCTTTTATTTCTATTGCCGACTTGTGGAGAGCCTCGTGCAAGGGTTCTATTTTATCCAGATAAACCTTTATCGCCGGCAGAAATTCAACGGCTTTTTTAGCGCCGTCGCCGTACAGCCACTTGCCCAGGCCGCATTTGGTGGGGTCGGTCTGCACGTCCAGCTCATGCTGCTCAGGGTCATAAACAAACACCTGCAGCTTGTTTACCCATTTAAGATGGTCAATTTCCCTTCCCAGCATCACTGTTCCAATCTGCTCGCTCTGGCTGACCCGGGACATGTCCTCGGAAACGCCATTAAGCCGGAGCAAAAACATCACCGCAGTGCCTGCAATTATTAAAAGCAGTATGGCAATGATAATAGCAATCTTCTTGTTCAACGATAAATTAAGCCAGGCTTGCATTGTCAACTCCTCACAGTTCCAGCTTCAAAATAATTTTGTTGTGCGTGGCATACACCCGCCACGAATACCTTATTAAGTCTTTTTCCAGCTAAATCAATTTTTTTACCCTCTCGCAGCCATGATGTTAAAAATTTTATGAGAAA
>CAZDJL010000289.1:0-2164 GCA_964505745.1 uncultured Desulfovibrionaceae bacterium
GGCAAGGGTGGCGTTTAGCGGGCCTTTTCTTTGTATAAAGAGTTTTTTTGACGCACATATTTTGCAACCCCCACGGGGTCGTTACCCATAAGAATCTGATGCTGGCGGAGGCGTTCGGCGTCGGAGCGGGCTATGTAAAGGATGTTTCCATCGGGGTCGAGGCGGCTGTAGTACATTGCGGTGGCAAGCGTTCCCGGGGTGGGGATGAAGCACTGCACTTGCTGGGGGCGCCAGCCGCGGGCGGCAAGCCATGCTCCCAGGGCGCGCATGTCCCCGTCCGTGCAGCCGGGGAAGCAGCTCATCAGGTAGGGGACGACATATTGCTCTTTCCCCGCCTGCTTGCACATCTCCAGAAAGTTGTTCAGAAAAATTTCAAGCAGGCCGCGGGGAGGCTTGCGCATCAGTTCAAGCACCGAGTCGCTGGTATGTTCCGGGGCCACCTTGAGCTGCCCTCCGGTAAATTCGCTCACATAGGCGCGTAGCGCGTCGCGGTCTTTCATGCCCAGGTCGTAGCGCATTCCGCTTGCTATCCTCACCTGGCTCACTCCCGGCTCGTTTTTTGCCTTGCGCAGCATTTCCACGTGTTTTTGCTGCTGGCTGCGAAATCCGGGGCAGATGGTGGGAAACAAACAGCTGGGGCGGGTGCAGGTTTCCGGGTTGAAGGAGCAGCGCGTCTGCCACATATTGGCCGTGGGCCCGCCAATGTCGCTGATGGCGAGGCCGCGTCTTCCCCTGCGGGAAGAGTGTTTTGCGGAATTTTCTTTTTTCAGCATCAGCCTAAGTTCCTGCAAGATGGATTGCTCGCTGCGCGATGAAATCAGGCGGCCCTGATGCAGGGCAAGAGAACAAAACGAACATCCCCCGCCGCAGCCGCGATGTGAAGTGATGCTTGTTTTAAGCATCTCCAGCGCGGGAATGGGCTGTGCGTAGGAAGGATGGGAGGCCCGCGCAAAAGGCAGGCTGTACAGCCGGTCCATTTCCGCTTCGGCAAGAAACGGAGCCGGCGGCGTCATCACCACGAGGCGTCCGTCCGTTTCCTGCAAGGCAGTGCGGCATCCTTGGTGAACCTGAGTTTCCAGGGCAGTTGTGGCCTGAATCAGGAATTTGGGGTCGTCCAATATTTCCTGATGGCTGGGCAGGCGGATTGTGTTCAGGTGCTTCAGGATGCTGGAATCCTTCCCCTCAAACACAATTCCTTTCACATCCCAGCAGGCTTCGGGCAGGGATATTTTTCCTTCAATCCAGGCCTCTGGCTGGCTGCGCTGCAATTCTTCCGCGCGCCGGGCAAGCTCCAGCAAAGTGCTTTCGCCCATGCCGTAAACAATTATGTCCGCCTTGGAGTCGAGCAAAATGCTTTTACGCAGGGAGTCCGACCAGAAATCATAGTGTGAAGCGCGGCGCAGCGAAGCTTCAATTCCGCCAAGCAGCACCGGCAGGCCGGGAAAGGCCTGGCGCACAAGGCTGGTGTATACCAGGCTGGCCCGGTTGGGGCGCGCGCCCGCCAGCCCGCCAGGCGTATAGGCGTCTTCTTTCCGCTTTTTGCGGAACGCTGTGTAATGGGCGAGCATGGAGTCCATGCTTCCGGCGGTGACCCCGGCAAACAGGCGCGGCCGTCCCATGATTCTGAGCGCATCCGGGTTGTTGTCTTTCCATTCCGGCTGGGCAATTATGCCCACCCTGAACCCATGCGCAAGCAGCCAGCGCCCCAGAAGGGCCGGGCCAAATGCCGGGTGGTCTACATATGCGTCCCCGGAAACGAGCAGTATGTCCAGCTCCGGCCAGCCCAATTCGTCCATCTCCCTTCTGCTCATGGGGAGGAAACGGGGCTGGGCGCCTGGATTAAATTGCTGAAAAACCATGACGATAGAATATATACATCCGGGCCAAAAGCAATACGCAGAATCCTGCCGGGGCTGTGTTTTTGAAGCGGAAAAGAATTAAACCGGAACGACAGCTCGCAGCAGCGCCTGGGTGTGGCTGTTCTGGGGGTTGCGGAAAATTTCTTCGGAAGGCGCGTATTCAACGCACCGCCCCTGGTGCATCACCATGATTTTGTGGCAGAAACGCCTGGCCAGAAGCAGGTTGTGGGTAATAAAGACGCAGCTTATGTCGTGGGCCGCCTGCCTTTCGGAAAGCAGCTTTAATATTTGAAACTGGAGGTTGT
>CAZDJL010000290.1:0-2158 GCA_964505745.1 uncultured Desulfovibrionaceae bacterium
CCGAAATAAGCAAGCGCCCTTATGCCGGGGGCGTCTGCCTGCATTGTGTTTTGAATATGAGATTTTCCCCTTGCTCTTTGCAGTGCACTTGGTTAATTTATTAATTCAGCGCTATAATTTGTTTGAACTTAAAAACAGGGAGATACATCATGATTAACAAGCTTGACCTTTCATCTCCGTTCAAATATTTCTTGCTCGGCATCTTGATTCTGGCGCTGGGAGGATTTTTGGGCTGCAGCCGCGATCCGGAACAGAGAACGGCCTATAAGGGCTTCTTGCAGACAATTCTTGCCAAACAGGGCTATTTCTCATTGCCTCCCTTAACCGGAGAGCAGGAAAAAACCTTTGGCCCATATTCATTAAGCTATCAGCAGTTGTATGACTTCACAAAAGCTATTGAGAAGAGTGTGGAGGAGTGCGCCGTATATATGGATGGCATCTCCAAAAACATTTCAACTCCCAAAGATATTATGGATAGGCGTGATGAAATTGCCCGCGCGCGCGACTATATGGCGCTTATTCCTGCAAAATGGGATGAACTGCTGGAACAGGCCAAAGCCTGGAAAGAAAAACTTGTTTTGCATGAAGATGTTGCGCCGCTTTACAACGAGCTTTTTATTAAATATACCGAGCCGGTTAATCAGATTAAACCATTAATGCTTTCTGTTGTGGACACTTTGAACAGCAACATTGAATTGGCGGATTATTTGAAGCAGAATGAGAAAAATATCCAGTTTCAGGGCAACATGATTATTTGCGATGACGAAGCTGTGAACGACAGAATAAACCAGTTGCTGGCAGATGTTAATGCCAGCGCTCAAAAACTTTATGTGCTTGAAAATTCGTTCAGCCGTTATTTGATTATCAACAAGGACTAGTCAGCCTTCAGGGAGTTTGTTGTGTCTTTAAAGTCAGGTTCGATTTTTGTGGTGAAGTATGGCGGGCATGCTATGGATGATGCCGCGCTTAATAAAAAGTTTGCGGCCAATGTGGCCGATTTGGTCAAATTGGGCGCCAAGGTTGTGGTTGTGCACGGCGGAGGGCCGCACATCAGCGGCATGCTGACCCGTCTTGATATTGCGAACGAATTCAAGAACGGCTTGCGGGTTACCGATGAGGCCACTATGCAAGTGGTTGAAATGATGCTTTCGGGAACGGTCAACAAGTCCGTTGTCAATCTTTTTCAGCAAAACGGGGTTAACGCCGCAGGCTTCAGCGGCAAGGACGGTTATACCATCATCGCCGAAAAACTCGGCGGCAGTGTTGACTACGGTTTTGTGGGCGAAGTGGTCGAAATTAACACCAGGCTTATTGAAACCTTGCTGGAAGGGGGATTTGTTCCAGTTATCGCGCCGATAGGCGTTGGCAGGGACGGCGTCACTTATAATATCAATGCCGACACCGCGGCCGGGGCAATTGCCGGGGCGCTGAAAGCGGACTGTTTCGTTTTGGTGACGGATGTGCCCGGGGTGCTGGATGAAAATAAAAATTTACTCAAGTCTCTAACTCGTTCCGAGATAATTTCCATGACAGAGCATGGCGTTATCAGCGGAGGCATGATTCCCAAAGTGGAAAGCTGCCTGTTTGCAATTGACAAGGGGGTCAAGCGCGCCCTGATTATGGATGGGCGGGAAGAAAACAATCTGTTCTTAAGCTTGACCGGGCAGGGCGGAGTTCATACCTTTGTGGAAAATTGAAGTGCATGATGGAAAATTAGTCTGAAAATATGGCCGGGCGAGGTTTTGCCCGGCTTTTTCATGTGTATGTGATTTTTAACGTAAAAGGCAAAGAGTCTGATTTTCTTTTGCGTAGGTTGTTCCTGGCCTCCTGTGTTCATGGGTGGCGGGAGGAAGCTTTTGGGCTCCAGTGTTTTTTGTTTCTTTTAAAAAGGCTTTAAGCTGGTTGTTTTTGGCAGGTATGGTGCCGGCATTTCGGGTGCCCCTTGGGAGTTATACGCCCGGAGGCCGAACCACTGAACAGTTCGGCGCGGGCTCATTTATAATATTTATATTTTCCATTGTAAAAACGCCAAACTTCTCTGTAGTTCATTTGGCGGAGGGTCATTAGCAAGGTTTTTGAGTAATGGCCGCTGCCCCTCAGCCAAGAGCCTGCGTTCTGTTTATAAAAAGTGGTTATTGTGTATATTCTTCAGTAGTTA
>CAZDJL010000291.1:0-2133 GCA_964505745.1 uncultured Desulfovibrionaceae bacterium
GCTGGACAGCAAGGTGTCGCGCCACAGGGGTGGCGTATATGGGGTGTTTGCCCTGAATTTTCCGAGCGAACGCGCGGATGCATTTCTGTCTTTTTTTCAGAAACAGGGCGTGCCCTGCAAAATTATTTCGCGGTAGGTTGCTGCAATGGTTGATTATCCTATGGAAGTTGTTTGGGCAAAGATACTTCTTCCCGCGCTTGTGGCCTCAGGCAAGATGCTGCTTTTTGGCTCGCTTCTCGGTGGTTTTTTTGGCTTTTTGCTTGCAGTTTCGTTGTTTATGACCGGGCAGAACGGCCTCAGGCCAAACCCCAGAACCTATCAGGTGCTCAGCGCGCTGGTAAGCAGCATACGTTCCTTTCCTTTCGTGGTACTGATCGTGGCCATCATTCCTGTTACACGGTTTGTAACATCTTCTTCCATTGGCTGGGTGTCGGCCCTGCTGCCGCTTACTGTGGCCTCCACCCCGTTTTTTGGCAGAATGTTTGAGAACAGCCTGAAAGAAGTAAACCCTGCCCTCATTGAAGCCGCGCATTCATTCGGCGCCAGTAATTTTCAGATTATTTTTCGGGTAGTTGTGCCCGCCACTCTCCCCTCGCTCATCAGTGCGTCCGTGCTTGGGGTCATCCATATGCTTGGGCTTTCTACCATTGCCGGGACAATGGGAGCAGGCGGCGTGGGGGCTTCAGCACTCATTTACGGCTACCAGAGCTTTAACGACACTGTAATGTATCTTCTCGTTTTTATAATGTTTGTTATCGTCATGGGTATTCAGGCTATAGGAGACAGGCTGTACAAGTCTGCAAGCTGACATGGCGCGCCGCAATAAAGCTAACACAAGGCTACCAGCATATAATAAATGATGAAAAAGGGATTTTACCAATGAAAAAGATTTTTGTTCTGCTTTCCGTCCTTGCCCTGTTGTGTCTGACCGCCTGCAATGAAACAAAGGAAAGTTCCAAGGCTGAGGCAAGCGCGCAGCCAAAAACGTTGCGATTGGCTTGCATGGCCTACAATGAGCCAGAAGTTCAGGCAGGGGTGAAGGCACTTGAAGCCATGAACTACAAGGTTCAAGTAATTGTTCTGCAAAATGCAACAATAATGTTTGAAGCCATCGACAATAACGAAATTGATGCCTCCCTGCACGCTCACAAGCCCTGGATGGACAGCTACAATAAAACAAAATCAAAAAGCATAACCATGCTTACGCCGTATATTCATAAAAACGTCTTTGGTATTTTTTCCTCAAAGCATAAAAATATCAGTGAAATAAAAGAAGGTGCCAGCATAGCCATTCCGCAGGACGAATCCAACATGAGCCGCTCTCTGTTTCTGCTGGAGGAACTGGGTTTCATCAAGCTCAAGCCCGGCGTCACCAATCCCACCGACCTTGATATCGAAAGCAACATAAAACAAATCGAGATCATAAAGCTCGATACGCATCAGGTTATTTCTGCCCTTCAGGATGTTGACGCGGCATGCAGCGCCAAGCTTTTTATCGTGAGCAACAAGGTGGCTGACTTTACAGAACTGGCCCAGTCCAGCGATCTGGACAAGTTTGGCGTGGGCTTCACTGTTTCCAGCGCCAACAAGGACGCCCCGTGGACCAGGGATCTCATCAAGGCATATACCACTGAAGATGTTCGCAATGCCATCAATGCCCTGTACAAGGGCGGCAGCGTTGCCGGGTTCTAGCCGCCTTCAGCGCGGCGTATCTGGCATTGTTTATCGTGCCGGATGCGGATTGTTGTCATTGATCCTAACCCTGCCGCGCAATGGCAGGACAAAAGTGTAATCATATAGGCAAATGCACTTTGCTAAACAGGATGCTGCCATGAAAATCACCAAGATCGACATAGTGATACTGGATACCCCCAATAACCCGCCCCTGTGGCGACCAGTTCTTTGCCGTGTGTACACGGATAACGGCCTTTATGGTGATGGCGAGGCCGCACTTGCGTATGGGCGGGGCGCGTATGCTGCCTTTGGCATGATCCGCGAGCTTGCGCCCCTGTTGATCGGCAAAAATCCTCTGGACAATGAACCCATATGGGAAACGCTCTATAAATCCACATTCTGGGGGCAGAATGGCGGAGCCGTGGCTTTTGCCGGTATTTCAGCCCTTGATGTGGCCCT
>CAZDJL010000292.1:0-2128 GCA_964505745.1 uncultured Desulfovibrionaceae bacterium
CTTCAGCAACCAGGCATTGCGGCTGCGGGATTTTTTCCTCGTTCAGCTTCCAGAACATTTCCATGCTGTGTTTTACCGCAGGGTGCACCATGCTTTCAACTTCCCTGCGCAGCCCGGGGTCGGCCTTTATGGCGGAGAAAAGCGCCTGTTTGTCCACATTTCCCAAGGAGTTTAGAAACCTGTCGCCAAACCTGCCTTTTATCATCTGCCAGCCGTCTTCGCCGCGGGTGTATAGCCGGGCAACTTCGGCGTCGGCGCTCCAGCAGGGAAGGCCCAGCCCGGCAAGCAGTTCAAGCAGGGTTGACTTGCCGCAGCCGGGAAGGCCGGTGATTATGGCTTTAAGAGGCGACGCGGTCAGGGCTTCGATAGCGCCCATGAAATCGGGCGGAGGCGGGCAGCGCAGGTCCAGAATTTCGTTGCTGCCTGGGTGGCGGAATTTGAGTTTCCAGGCGTGCAGCATTTGCCGGCGGGCCAGTTGCGGGCCTGGGGCCCCTTTTCCGCTTTCATGCAGCTTGAAGCAGGGGCCGCCATAAGTGGCGTCTCCCCATATCGGGTGCCCAATGTGGGCCAGGTGAACCCTTATCTGGTGGGTGCGCCCGGTATGTATTTTTACCGCCAGCAGCGAAAAATCCCGGCCAAAAGCCAGCACCCTGTATTCGCTCAAAGCTTCCTTGCCGCCGGGCACAACCGCCATGCGGGTTTTTCTGGTGGGGTGGCGTCCTATCGGCTCGTTGATGGTTCCCTGCTTTTCGGCCGGAACTCCTTTAACAAGGGCCAGATATTCCTTGGACACCATCCGTTCCGCAAAGGCTTCCGACAGTTCAAGGCGGGTGGCCTCGTTCAGGGCCACCAGCAAGAGGCCGCTGGTGTCTTTGTCCAGGCGGTGCACAATGCCTGGGCGCAGGCCGGGAATTTTGCCCAATTGGGGGAAATGGTGAATCAGAATATTGACCAGGGTGTCTTTGGGGCAGGATGGGCAGGGATGCACCGTGAGGCCAGGGGGTTTGTCCAGAACAAGAAAATCGGGTTCTTCAAGTATGATTTTGAGGGCGCCTTCTTGAGCGTCCACTTCGGTTTCCGGGCTTGGCGGAATTTCCAAAGTCACTTTTTGCCCCGGGGCCAGGCCCTGCTTGGGAATTAGCGCGGCTTTGCCGTCCAGCGCCGCCTTGCCCATTAAAATCAGTTCTTTAATGCGCGCCCGTGAAAACCCCTTGGGTTTCAGCCTGAGGGCCAGAAATAAATCAAGGCGCTGCCCGCTGTCTTCGGGCTGAACCCGGCACTCCAGAATGTTTTCCGGTGCAGGCTGCCTGGCCATGGCTTATTTTGCCCCTTGCCTTGCGTGGCGTTTGCTCATTGTATGCTTGATGTGCCCGAGCAAAAGTTCAAGCACCTCTTCCAGGGTGCGGTCGGTAGTGTCTATGAGCACGGCGTCTTTCGCCGGGCGCAGCGGGCTTTCCTTGCGGTTGCGGTCCTGTGCGTCACGGGTCAGTATCTGGTCCAGAATGGTGGAGTAGTCTGCGCTTTTGCCTTTTTCCGCCAATTGCCGGGAGCGGCGGCGGGCGCGTTCTTCCGGGGTGGCGTCCAGGAAAAATTTGCACAGGGCCTGGGGAAATATTTCACTTCCCATGTCCCGCCCCTCGCACACCAGCGAAGTTTGTTTACCAAGCTCGCGCTGGGCATGCCGCAAAAAAGAGCGGACTATCGGCAGGGCGGCCAGCTTGGAGGCCAGCCCGGCTACCTCTTCCGTGCGGATATCGTCGCCTGCCGGTTTGCCGTTATTGCACATTTGGGAGGCTTCTCCGGTTCCCTGTATGGAAAAACGGAAGTTTTCAAGCTCCGATTCCAGCTGGCCTTCGGACATTTCCAGGGCTTCTTCTCCAAGCTCCAGGGCAATGATGCGGAACATCGCTCCGCTGTCCATATACGGCAAATCCAGGTTTGCAGCCACTTTGTGAGCAAGAGTGCTTTTGCCTACACCGGCCGGCCCGTCCAGGGTGATGACTATCTTGCTCATTTCAAAATTTCCTTGCATGCTTTGATGAAAAGTTTGTTTTCTTCCGGGGCGCCAATGGTTATGCGCAGGTATTCGTCAAGGCCGTAGCTTTTCAGGGGCCGGATGATGAACCCT
>CAZDJL010000293.1:0-2122 GCA_964505745.1 uncultured Desulfovibrionaceae bacterium
CATCCGGGAAGGGAAACCCGCGGGAGCAAGCCGCGCAAAGCCCAATATGACTGCGCCCTCGCCCTCTTCTCCAAATCTCCCCGAAACCGCCACACAACAGCCACGCACCCGCTATACCCTTGGAACAAACATTCCACCTGTTCCAAATACCGGAGGTTCTGTATGTTCAGGTCGTTTGCACAAAATTTTTTACTGACCAGCCGCGACAATCCTTTCTTTCCGCCCACCCCGCTCACGCATGTGAAAAGGCTGAGCTCCGTGCGGGCCGCCGTGCGGGCCGCAACCCTAAACGCCGAAGAAAAGCAAAGCTTGCATGATATACTGGAAGGCAACAAAATACACAGCGTGCTGCAGCCCATTATTTCTTTACGCGACGGATCCATATTCGGTTACGAAGCCCTGGGCCGCGGGCCGGCCGAAACCCCGATGGGAAACCCGGAAGCCCTGATCAACGCAGCCCTGCGCCACGGGCGCATGCTGGAGCTTGAACACCTTTTCCGCTACAACGCTTTGCGCGCCGCACGCCAGATACCGGCCGGGGTCCGCCTTTTCCTGAATGTGAACCCCAACATCATTCAAGACCCGGATTTCGGGGCGGGGTTCACCAAGGAATATCTCACCCGCTTCGCCATAAACGTGGAAGATATTGTTTTTGAAATCACAGAACGTGAATCCGTGGGAAACCTGCAGGCCTTTAAGCAGATTATCGAGCATTACAAGGCCCAGAACTATCAAATCAGCATAGACGACGCCGGGGCGGGATATTCCGGGCTCAACCTGATTTCCGACGTGCAGCCCCACTTCATCAAACTGGACATGCGCCTCATCCGGGGGGTGGATAAAGACCTCACCCGCCAGGCTCTCATCAAAAGCATGCAAGAATTCGCGGCTCTGACCAATACCCGCATTATAGCCGAAGGCATTGAAACAGAAGAAGAGCTGGCAACCCTTATAAACTTTGATGTGCCCTACGGCCAGGGTTTCTTCATACAGCGCCCGGCCCTCCAGCCGCAGCCCATCGACGAGCAGGTGCTGGGCGTCATCACCCGCGAAAATAAAATTAAAAACCGCTTTTTCGGCGCCCGGGTGCATAAGCTGCATGTTCGCCACATCTGCCACTTAGGGCAGACCATCCCGCCCGATTTCCCCGTGCTGGAGGTGGTGAAGGAATTTGAAAGCAATGAAAAGCTTCAGGGACTGTGCGTAGTGCATAACGGCTCGCCCGTGGGAATCGTCATGCGCCACCGCCTGCACCGCCAGCTGAGCGGGCGTTTCGGTTTCGCCCTTTTTGCCGGAAAAAGCGTGGACGCGGTAATGAACAAAAACTTCCTGAACGTTGACCACCAGACCACAATTGACGTGGTATCCCGCCAGGCCATGCGCCGCGAAGATTCCGAAATTTACGATTTCGTTACTGTAACCCGCGAGGGGCTCTATCTGGGCATAGTCACCGTGCGGGAACTGCTGGAAAAAAGCATAGAAATAGAAGTGGCCAACGCCCGCCAGCTCAACCCCCTTTCCGAACTGCCGGGGAACACCCTGATAGACATTGAGCTTGAACGCCTGGTGCGCCTGAGCCTGGACAAATATGTGCTCTATTTTGATATAGACAACTTCAAGGCATACAACGACAAATACGGATTCAAAAATGGCGACCGGGTGCTAAAACGCCTGGCAGCCATTATTAATGAAAACACATTGCAAAGCGATTTTGTGGGGCACATAGGCGGAGACGATTTCATATCCGTTACGGAACCAGATCGGACAAAGCAGATATGCCAGGACATTATCGCGGCGTTCACCAAAGGCGTTCCGGCCTTTTACAGCGCCGAGGACATACATAAAGGCTATATTGAAGGCAAAAGCCGCAGCGACAGGGAGGAACGTTTTCCCCTTATGTCCCTGAGCATAGTGGGAGTGCAGGCCACACGCTTTCAAAGCAGCTTCGACCTTGCCAGAGCTGCGGCAACTCTCAAAAAACGCTGCAAGCAGCTTGATGGAAGCAACTTCCTGCTTGATTCGGAGGAAAACGAAGCGGATCCGTCCCCTTGCTAAGAATTTGCAGGGCCAGAAAGTAAGGTCTCAAATCTATGTATGTATGGAACCCTTTTCAGGGGCGTGC
>CAZDJL010000294.1:0-2115 GCA_964505745.1 uncultured Desulfovibrionaceae bacterium
TGTTGCCGCAAAACCGGCGCGGCATGGTTTCTCCGGCTGTTAAGCGCCTTTTCAGGTGTTAATTGCCTTAATCGCCCGGTTTGTGGAAGCAGGCCTCTTTTCAGGCTTGCGCGAATTCTGGCTGCGCCCTTAGCCCCGCTTCATATCCTCGATCAGGCTGCTGAGTTCCTGGGTCTGCTTGGCAAGCTCCGCCACGGCATGGCTTGCCTCCCGCATGGCTGCGGAAGTTTGTTCGGCAACCCTGTTAACTTCGGCCACTGAACGGTTTATTTCCTCGCTGGTGGCAGACTGTTCTTCGCTGGCGGTGGCTATGGACTGCACCTGGTCGGCCGCGTTTTCAACTATGCCGACTATTTCGTTCAGCGCCTCTCCGGAGAGGTGCGAGCGTTCTGTGGCGGCGTCAACCAGCTGGGACACCTTGTCCATCTGCTGCATACTCACTGCAACGCTTTTCTGGATGTTGGAGATGGCGTTGCCCACATCGGATGTGGAGGTCATGGTTTTTTCCGCAAGCTTTCGCACCTCGTCTGCCACTACGGCAAACCCGCGGCCCGCTTCCCCTGCCCTTGCCGCCTCAATGGCTGCGTTCAAGGCAAGCAGGTTGGTCTGGTCGGCAATGTCGGAAATGACGCTCATGATGTTCGATATGGCTTCGGCCTGGCTGGCGAGGTTTTCCATGTCGGACTTGAGGGCCACGGCCACATTTTGAACGTCCCTGATCCCGTTCACGGCCTGATCGACAATTTGGGCGCCTTCCACGGCCTTAAGCTTGCTTTGCATGGTGGCTTCAGCGGCCATGGATGCGCTGCGGGCTACTTCCAGCACGGTGCTGTTCATCTCTTCCATGGCGGTTGCCGTTTCCGCCACGCTGGAGGCCTGGGCGGCGGCTCCCGTTTCAGACTGGGTTATTTGTGCGGACAGTTCTTCGGATGCCGAGGAAACTATGGCCACCACATCCTCCAGATGGGCGGCAGCGGCAAGCATTCCTTCCTGTTTCGCTCTTTCGGCAATGCGGAGAGCTTCTTGCGCTTTCTTCCCGGCTTCTTCCGCTTCTTCCGCTTTAAGACGGGCCTCTTCAGACATCTGCTGGGCCTTGTTAATGTTTTCCACAAGCGAGAAGATCATTGTTTCAATGGCCACGCAAAGCTCTTTTGCCTCGCCGCTCCATTTGCTGTGGTCGATGCTCACATTATAGTTCCCGGAGGCCACCTTGGCGGCCTCTTCCGCAATTTGCCCAAGCGGCTTCACATTGCGGCGGACTATAATCAGGGTGGTGGCTATGGTCAGGATCAGGATGACGAAGCTTATCCCGATGGTAATGTTCCTGATTACTGCGATTGGAGCGAGAATTTCGTTTTGGGGAATGGAAACCATGAAATACCATGTCTGGGCTGTGCTTGGAAAAACAATGGGGAAATAGTAAAAGAAGCTGTCGCCATTTCCGGCGTTGTGTATTTCCATGAATTCCTTGCCTTGGGCCATAGCCTTTTTCAGGCCTTCCTTGTCGCCCACCTGATTGGTCTGGGTAAGGTCTGTAAGCAGCAGGTTTTTGTCTTTATGTGCTATGATTGTGCCATCCTGGCTGATAACCGCACCCCAGCCGGTATCGTAAAGCTTTATGCTGTCGACCAGGGCCAGAATTTTTTCCATGCTGATGTCAACATAAATAGCGCCCCTGAATTTGCCTCCCGGGTTGACTACCGACGCCACCGTGGTGAGGAGCACGGTTTTTCCCCCAACGGGGTAGTTGAAGGGATTGGTGATTGTGGAATGGTTTCTTTTTTTGGGCAAAGCGTAATACTCGCTTTCAAGATCGACGAACGGAGTCAGTTCCTCCCCCTTGGCCATATACGGCAGGAATCTTCCGGTTTCATCGCTTCCCAGCTGGCCTTTGAAGGCCTGGTCGCTAAGGTCGTAGGCGTCCGGCTCCCACGCCGCCCCGGTGGCGAAAAAATCGGGGTTCCCTTCCCCAAGCCCCTTCAGCATGTTAATGAGCATATCTCTGTCTGGTGTACGGTTTTCATTTATGGTATAAGCGAGAGCATCGGCAAAAGCCTGGCCTGAGTTGATGGGGGTTTCAAAAAAACTTTTGACCTCATTTCCATATTGGCCGGC
>CAZDJL010000295.1:0-2109 GCA_964505745.1 uncultured Desulfovibrionaceae bacterium
ACACTCTTTCCCTACACGACGCTCTTCCGATCTCCGTCAGTGGCCACTGCAATCACGTCTTCCCCGGTTTCAGCCAGCACCATGAATTCGTGCGAGAAATTGCCGCCGATGGCGCCGGAGTCTGCCTCTACGGCCCGGAAGAGCAGCCCCATGCGCCGGAAGATGCTTTCGTAGGCGCTATACATTTTTTCATAACTTTTGTCTGCGCCGTCATTGTCGCGGTCAAAGGAATATGCGTCCTTCATTATGAATTCACGGCCGCGCATGAGGCCGAAACGGGGACGGATCTCATCCCTGAATTTGGTTTGTATCTGGTAAACATTAATCGGCATTTGGCGGTAAGAGCGAATCTCGCCGCGCAGAAGCGCGGTAACCACTTCTTCATGAGTAGGGCCAAGGCAGTAGTCGCGGTTATTTCTGTCTTTTATGCGCAACAGCTCTTTGCCATATTGCTGCCAGCGTCCGCTTTCCTCCCAGAGGTCGGATGGCTGGACTGTGGGCATGAGAATTTCCAGGGCTCCGGCTTTGTTCATTTCTTCGCGCACTATGCGGGAAACTTTTTCCAGCGCGCGCACGCCAAGGGGCAGATAGGTATAGATGCCGCTGGTCAGCTTGCGGATCATGCCGGCGCGAACAAGCAGCTGATGGCTGACAACTTCGGCATCTGCCGGGGCTTCTTTTAGGGTGGGGATGTAATACTGACTGAAACGCATATGTCAAGCCTCTTTTTTGTATTCTTGCAACAGTATGTCAAGTTCTTCCATAAAAGCTGAAAGCAGCTCTTTTTCACTATTTGCCTTGCGGATTATCTTGCCATGGCGGAAGATTATTCCCTTGCCGCGTCCTCCCGCTATGCCTATGTCCGCCTCGCTCGCTTCGCCGGGGCCGTTCACCACACACCCCATAACGGCTACCTTTATGGGCGCGTCCTCATATTGCAAACGTTCTTCAACCTTTTGGGCGAGGCCGATAAGATCTACTTCCGTTCGGCCGCAGGTTGGGCAGGAGATAATCTCCGGCCCCCGGAAACGCAGGTTTAGTGAACGCAGAATTTCCCAGGCCACGGGGATCTCTTCTACCGGATCAGCGGTGAGCGAGACCCGCAAGGTATCACCAATACCCTGCCACAGCAATATGCCAATGCCGATAGAAGATTTCACTGCTCCGCGGATGGCTGTTCCGGCCTCGGTAACCCCTATGTGCAAAGGGTAGGGGCAGGCTTCGGAAAGCATGGCGTAACCGGCGATGGTATCCATTACCGACGAGGATTTGATCGAGATTTTAATATCGTGAAAGTCCAGATCCTCCAGAATGCGTACATGCCCAAGAGCGCTTTCAACCATGGCCTCAGGGGTTGGGCCGCCATATTTCTGCAGAAGGTGTTTTTCTACCGAACCGCTGTTTACTCCTATCCTGATGGGGGCGCCTTTCGCTTTTGCGGCGGTCACCACTTCCGTAACCTTTGCGGCGCTTCCAATATTGCCGGGGTTGATGCGGAGAGCGTCTGCCCCATATTCAAGCGCAAGAACAGCGAGGCGCGAATCGAAATGAATGTCGGCCACTATGGGCAGAGGCGAATTTTTGCTTATTTCGCGGAGGGCTTTTGCGGCATCTTCATTTAATACAGCGAGGCGCACCACCTCGCACCCGGCTCTGGCCAGCCGTCCGATCTGGCTCAGGGTGGAAACAGTGTCCCTGGTATCGGTATTGGTCATGCTTTGCACCACAATGGGGTTGTTGCCCCCTATGCGGACTTTGCCTATCCGGATTTCCCTGGTTGCTTTGCGGTTTGTGAGTTTTTTTTCAGTCTGCATCGAAAAGCCATTTGTTAAAGATAAAAAAAAAGGATAGCATAAAAGAAGTGGCAATAAAAGAGGTGTAAGTTCATGCTTTCACAGATTCGTTTTTTGGTTTTTCTGCTTATAGCCTTGCTTTTTTATCCTCATGCGGCGGTTTCCGCCTCTGACGAACCCGCCGGATTCAGGAACGACTATCCTAAAGGCACGCCCATAATCAAGGCTGCAACCAATCTTGCTCCAATCAGGTTTATAATTGACAGGATCGGGGGAGAGTATGTGGATAGCGTTTCCATTATTCCGTCCGGTTTCG
>CAZDJL010000296.1:0-2105 GCA_964505745.1 uncultured Desulfovibrionaceae bacterium
TGCAAATGCTTGCCAATAGGGCAGTCGAGCTGGGTGGGGAAAGGCCCGCCGCCCACTCTGGTGGTGTACGCCTTCACTATTCCGATTACCCGGTCAAGCTCGTGCGGGCCCACTCCGGCCCCGGAAGCGGCATTCCCGGCCACGGTGCTGGATGAAGTCACAAACGGATAGGTGCCATGGTCAATGTCCAGGTGGGTGCCCTGGGCGCCTTCGAACATAACGGTCTGATTCCTGCTTCTGGCTTCCATCAGCACACCGGACACATCGGCAAGGTATGGCACAAGGCGCTCGGCCAAAGGCTCTATTTCTTCCATAACCTCGTCCACAGAAATGGCGGGAGCCTTGTAAAGAGCGGTGAGCAGGGCGTTTTTCTCAACCAGCGCCCGCTCCACCTTGCCGCGAAGCAGCTCCAGGTCTTCCAGGTCGGCGGCCCGCACGCCAATGCGAGTCACCTTGTCTTCATATGCCGGGCCTATGCCCCGCCCGGTGGTTCCTATTTTGCTGGCGTCCTCGCGGGCTCCCTCCCTCGCATGGTCGAGAGCGCGATGATAAGGCATTATCAGATGGGCCTTGCGGCTTATTTTCAAAACATCCGGGCCGGCATCAATATTTTTTGCCATGAGAGTGTCTATTTCCCGGCAGAATACCCCGGGGTCGAGAACAACTCCGTTGCCAATCAGGCATATTTTGCCCCGGTGTAAAATGCCGGAGGGTATGAGATGGAGTATATATTCCTCCCCATCCACAATAACGGTATGCCCCGCGTTGTTGCCGCCTTGAAAGCGGACAATGTAATCACACCGGGCGGACAGCAAATCCACTATCTTGCCCTTGCCTTCATCGCCCCATTGGGCGCCCACAATAACCATATTTGACATTAGCAACTCCGTTGTATATACTCCACTCCGAAGTCTTGACGTAACCAAACAGGGCGCTGTTTTTCATAACTATTTGAAAAAGCCTGGTTTGAAACAAAACTGCGAGGCGGACGACCAGCTTCCCCGGTATCGGGCAAGCCCGGCCAAACGGCTTAGTATTAAGCAACTCGGCCACGAAAGTCAAATGCTCGCAAAACCATGACAATGAGGGTTTTACAGGGGGGTGAGGCCGCAAGCGGGCCGGAGTAGCTCCAGGCCGGCAAAAACGCCTCACAAAGCAGCAAGGTTGTGTGACCAACTGCTAAGGATTTTGCAAGGGCGCTACCCTTTCAGAGGCTCCCGGCCTTCGGGCCAATTATCTCCATCTGCGCCCGGCAGAACGCAAATTCTCTGCCTGCAAACAAATATCCTTCCCTACCCTGAGTTTGCCACATACCGTTATGAAACCGACTATTCTTTATGAGCTTGTCCGCAAGGACAAGCGCAGTTTGTGTGTAGGATTTTTCCTGCTGGTTCTGGCAGCTGGTTTTTGCCTTTACTCTTCCTTCATAGATCAAGGCGGCATGCTTGAGCGTGGAAACACGCCCAACCAGTTCAAAGTGCACATCCCTTCGGGGCTGGCCTGGAAAAATAACTATAAGGCAGCCATTCTCGGCAATTCCGATTTCTATCCTGTGCTCAGGGTGGCCGTTCCCCCAAAATCGCGCATGACCAGCCTGCTGTCGCCTTTTGGCGAAGGCTTCGAACGTGACCTTCTGGAACGCTTCGGCGGAGACTACGGCTTCAGCATGCAATATACGGAAGTGACCAGCCTTGACGAGGCCGCGCGACTTATCGCAAAAGGCGAAGCCGATCTTGCCGCCGGGTTTACCGCTCCATCCACATCCTTTGAAGGGGTGGATTCCGGCAAGATGACGGTCGGCCCGGCCTACCGCAAGGTCACCCCCATGCTGCTCACCGTGGGCAGAACCAAGAAAAATGAAAAAGCCGAGCTGATGGTGGCCGATCCCTGCCTTGCCGAATCGGTTCCCGGAAATACGGCGGCGCTTGACGAAGAGCCTTTAAGCGAGGACGTTTCCGAACTGGTCGCTTTCCTGGAACAAGGCCAGAAAGGGTATGCCCTGGTGGACAACGCCTACATAAACATGCTGCGCCCCCTGTTCAACAACGTGAGAACTTCCACCCGCTCCCTTTCCGGAAACGTGTACCATCACTGGATATGGCGCA
>CAZDJL010000297.1:0-2100 GCA_964505745.1 uncultured Desulfovibrionaceae bacterium
ATCTATCGCTGTGACTGGAGTTCAGACGTGTGCTCTTCCGATCTGCCGGGGCTGGGCCTGCCATGCGGAAAAAATTCCGGAATCAACTCGCCCTAGCTGCTCACCACAACCTTGGCAGGGCGCAAAAGACGCTCGCGCAAACGATATCCCGGCTGAAACAGTTGGGAAACATGCCCGGGAGGCATATCGTCCCGCTTTTCCTGAGTCATCGCTTCGTGAACTTCCGGGTTGAACGCCTCTCCTACTTGCCCCACCCGCTCAAGGCCGTGCGCGGCCAAGGCGTCCAGCAGCAGCTTATGGGTCATTTCCAGGCCCTGATGCATCTCGCGGCAAGCCTCATTGTCCTTCCCATAGGAAAGGGCCAGCTCAAAATTATCAAGCGAGGGCAGAAGATCAGCCAAAACGGCTTCAGACGCGAAACGTACTTGCTCCTCTTTCTCACGAGCAAGCCGTTTTTTGAAATTATCCATCTCCGCCAGCATACGCAGGCGTTCATCCTCAAGCCTGGCTAATTCAAGCTTAAGCTGTTCCGACATCTGCTGACCGGCATCGGCCTGTTCCTGGGCGGACTGGGAAAGCTGCCCGGCATCCAGGGGTTCGCCATATACTCCTTCCTCTTCCACAAAAAAGGATTTGCCGGCAAGTGTTTCCTTGTCACATGCAGACCCCCTGGCGTAGGGGTTGTCACAACCGATTTCAGCCTCAAGACCCTCCAGCGGGCTTTCCTGAGCAATGCCGGAAAGATTCTCGTCCGAATCATCAAACTGATAAGGAACGTACGGATTCTTGTTTTTTCTCATTTACGCTTATCCTCAAATATAATTAAATTCATTCTTGGGCCCGGACCTGTAAAATCCGGGTAAGCGCTCCGGAAAAGCAGCTTAAAACAGGCATAACTTCCGAGTAATTCATCCGGTTTGGGCCAATTACGCTTATTACCCCGAAAGCGGTGTTCCTGCTCCCATATGGGGCGCTTACAATGCTGCATCCGGGAAGCCCGCTGTCTTCATCGCAGAATGACACCTGCACGCTGGAGCTGCTTAACGCTGCGTTCAAAAGATTAAGCAGGCGGCCCTTTTCTTCCAGGAAGGCGAACATTTCGCGCACAGAGTCAAGGTCGGCAAATTCGGCCTGATTAAAAATGGTTCTGGTGCCGTCCACAAACAGTTCGCGGTCTGTATCAACATTATCAACCGCCTGCACCCCAAGGGTGAGCGCCTGCTTGAAAATCTGCTCAAGGTCATGCTCCGCTCCGGCCAGCTCTACAAGAATAGCCTGCCTTGCGGCCCACAGGCTCATCCCCTTAAAATGGGAATTCAGATAATTGCTGAAACGCAGCAGCTCTGAAACGCTGAAATTGCTGTCCGTGCTGATCAGCCGGGTTTCAACCATCCCGCCTTCAAGAGCCAGCACCGCCAGCACCTTGTTCCGGCCGGACTTTGTGAAGCCTATACCGCTCCAGCGGGCATTTTTCCGTTCCGGGGCAAGCAGCATGCTCACCTGATTGCAGCGGTCCGCCATTAAGCCGGCCGCACGTCTGAAAATACTGTTTATTTCCATTTCTTCACTGGCCAGGCTTTGCACAATTGCGGTTTCCGCCTCCTCGTCAAACGGCCTGAGGTAAAGCAGGCTGTCTATATAAAGCCTGAACGCCTTGCTGGTGGGTATGCGCCCGGCCGAGGTGTGCGGCTGCTCCAGAAAACCGAGTTCGGTCAATTCGGCCATGCCGCTGCGCATGCTGGCAGGCGAAAGTTTGAGGTCCGATTTTTGGGCAACAATCTTAGACCCTACCGGCGCGGCGGTGGAGATATACTCTTCAATGATTGTATTCAAAATCCGAAGATTTCTCTGATTAAGATTCTGATTCATTTCAAACCTGCGAAAAGCCTCGCACCGGCAAAAAAACATGGCCGGAATTTATTTTGGCTGAAAAGTCCAAGTTCCGGCAATGTTTGACTTTTTTCAGTGAAGCAAGCCGAACGGCACAGTCTTGCTTCTTGCATACTAACTAACAATCAGAACCCCCCGTGTCAAGGCCGGCCGGGTCTGCGCGGGCCACTCCGGAAGCGGGAGAAAGGTTTCTGCGGGGGCTTGCGTTGG
>CAZDJL010000298.1:0-2098 GCA_964505745.1 uncultured Desulfovibrionaceae bacterium
TCATATATGCCCATCTGGCCGAATTGCCCTATTTCAAAGACAACCCGGGCCATATAAAGCTTTACCCCACGCCGCTTGAGCGCGACGCCCGCCCCCTGCACACTGTTTTCGCCAGGGTTATGGCGGCAAAGCCCACCAGCCGCACCATCATTCTGGTGGGCCACTTTGATGTGGTTGAAGTTTCCATGTATGGCGATTTGCGCCACCTGGCCTTCTCGCCCTACAAGTTGCAGGAAGCCCTGCAAAAACGGCCCGAATCCATGAGCAAGAAAGGCCTTGGAGAACTTCAATCCGGCCGTTTCCTGTTCGGACGGGGCAGCATGGACATGAAATGCGGCCTTGCTTTGGGCATGGAGCTCTTGCGCGACTTTGCCTCCGACCGGGAGCTGTTTGATGTGAACCTGATGCTTGTGGCCGTGCCCGATGAGGAAAACTCCTCTGCCGGAATGCGCGGAGCAGTGAAAGAGCTTGTGCGCCTGCAGGAAGAGGAAGGCCTTGAATATATCTGCGCCCTGAACACCGAACCCAGCGAACCGGGCAGGCCCGGCGCGCAGAACCAGGTTGTGTTCAGCGGCACGGTGGGCAAAATATCACCGGTTTTCTTCTGTGTGGGGCAGGAAACACACGTGGGCAATTATTACCAGGGCCTGTCGGCTCCGCTTCTTGCTGCCAACGTAATTGGCACGGCAGAGGCGAATCCCGACCTTGCCGATCCGGCGGGGGGCAACACCTGCCCGTCATGGATCTGCCTGGGAATGGAAATTTTGCGCGAGGGCTATTCTGTGACTGTTCCCAACCGGGCCGTGGCCTATTTCAACTGTTTTTCAGTAAACAAAACTCCGGCCCAGATCATGCAGGAAATACGGGCAGTGGCGTCAAAGGCCGTGAAAAAAAGCCTCCGGCAAATTGAAAAATCTTCCACAGCGCTGCTGGGAATGGGCTATGCCAACGGAGCCGCCCCCAAATGGCGCGTGCCGGTAATCAGCATTGAAGAGCTTGCAAAAGAAGCGGTGAGGCGCCTTGGCAGCGAAGAAGCCCTACGGGAAAAAATAACACAGGCCCTTGGGCGTTCAGGAAAAACCGACCTGAGAGACCTGGCTGTGGTTTCCCTGCAAGAAATTCACCTCAATTCAGGGCTTGGCGGGCCAATGCTTGTAGTGGGATTTTTACCTCCCTATTACCCTGCCCGCAACAACGACAGCGCCGACCCCAAATTTGAAGCGGTGAACAAGGCCATGCGCGCTGTGATTGCGGAAGCAAAAGGCTCACATGGTGTAACCATTGAAGAATGCAGCCTGTTTGCCGGGATATGCGACCTTTCCTATACGGGATTTCAGGGGGATTCCAAGGAACTTTCCGTCTTCCGGGAAAACCTGGCCGACCAGGGAGCGCTGTACTCGTTCCCGGCAAAAGAACTTGCCTTGCTGGATTCTCCGGTGCTGAACCTCGGACCTTGCGGGTATGACGCGCATAAACTGGAAGAGAGGCTTGAACTCAGCTATTCTCTGGACACATTGCCCCGTCTGATTGAATATTTCATCCGGCAGCTGGCCTGAAAATTTTAAGGCATTGCAGCCCCTTGTCAGCCCGGACGGAGTCATTATATTTTAAAATAACACCTGTTTTAACTTAATAGAATGAATATGTGGGGTTTTTAATGACAAGTCAGGCCAAAACTTTTCTGCTCATGCTTCTGCTTTCTGTGCTGGTTGTAAGCATGGGAGCCGCCATTGGCGGCAGAACAGTGCTTATCCTGGCCCTTGGTTTCGCCGTTTTTATGAACTTCGGCTCATACTGGTTTTCCGACCGGATAGTGCTTAGTCTTTACCGGGCCAGGGAAGTGGGGCCATATGACGCGCCCATGCTGCACCGGATTGTGGATGAGCTTTCACAGAAAGCAGGCATCCCCATGCCAAAAGTATACATAGTGCCGCAAGAGGCCCCCAACGCCTTCGCCACCGGGCGCAACCCCGAAAACGCCGCCGTGGCCGTGACCGAAGGCCTCCTGAAAACCCTCACCCCCGAAGAACTCAGGGGAGTGCTGGCCCATGAGCTGGGGCACATCGTCCACCGGGACACCCTGATTCAAACCGTTGTA
>CAZDJL010000299.1:0-2029 GCA_964505745.1 uncultured Desulfovibrionaceae bacterium
CGTGCTCGTTCAGGCGGTTCATGTCTTCCTTGAGCGAAAGCGAGTGGGTCTGCACTTCTGTGATGCTTTCCACGGCGTTTTGCACGATCTTTGCGCCAGCAAGAGCCTTGTCGCGGGTTTCAAGCGATGCGCCAGATGCCAGCCCGGCGTTTCTGGCAACGTCCTGAACTGTGGCGTTCATTTCATTCATGGCAGTGGCTGCGCCAGAAAGCATCTTGGAAGATTCTTCCGCACCTTCATCAGATCGTTTGATCTGGTGCGAGAGATCAGATGAAGCGGAGGAGAGCGCCTCGGCAATGGATTCAAGCTGATGGGCGGCAGCGAGCATGCCTTCCCTCCGGGCAGATTCCGCACGCAGCTTGGCTTCTTCGGCTGCGGCCTGCGCTACTTTTGCGTGATCCAGAGCTTCAGCGGCCTGACGGGTTTTGTCTGCTGCTTCTTCAATGCGGCCATGCAGGTTTTCTATCATCATGCCCAGCGAACTATTGAGCCGCCGGATTTCGAGCGGACAGGATGCTGTGAGTGCGGGCAGGGCGGCCTCCTGACCTTGGGCGACCTTTTCCGCTTCGCCGGTGATTTGCCGCAAGGGCAGGCAGATAATGCGGGTAATCAGCCATGCAAAGCCAAGAATGATAGCAAGGATGCCCCCGCCAATAAGCAGCTCAAGGTTATCGTAATGGTCATTTCTCTCGGCAACCAGATTGGCAACACGGGTGCGTTCCGCCTCAACGCTGTCGATATACACGCCAGTGCCGATGATGACGTCAGTGCCTGGTATCATGCGTGTGTATGCCAGTTTGGGCTGTATGCCAGCCCCCGGCTTGTCAAAGCGGTAAGCCACAAACGCTCCGCCCTTTTTGGCGGCTTCAATCAACTCGCGTATAAAATAGACTCCGTCGCTATCCTTGAGATCAATAACGTTTTTGCCGTTCTGCGCCTTGTTGGTGGGCACATTTATGCGGGTGCCGTCTGTTTTGTAGGTAAACAGGTACCCCTCGTCGTTGGGAAAGAAACGCTGATAATCTGTGTATTTTTCAATCAGCGCGTACTGCTCCTTGGGGTCAGAAACTCCCTTGAGCCTGTCGGCAAGATCTTGCGCGGCAACATCCACAACACTTTTCAGGCCGTATTCATATTTTGACTGCAATGCAGCCGAAAGCTGGGGAATGGTTACTTCCGTAAAAACCAGTGTGGACATGTGGGTGTTGGTGAAAAAAAGGGTTGCCATGCCTACGACAAACCCACAGCAAAGGGTAACAAGCCACATTCTCACATTCATCTTTTACCTCGCAGGGGGGAATAACCATATTTTATGAAATGCGTTATCAGATGCCTTTTAAAAGGGCATAAATTCAGAACAGCTACGACTGATTCTAAAAAAAATATCGGACAATGCCAATATTATGTTATGGCAATATGTCAAATTTGCAAAAAAATTTGCACATTGTGAGATCTTTGCAGAACTTTACGAGTTTTTTCACGTACAACCACCAGTTTTTATACATGGTATCAAAACATAAACACTGTAGCTTTTTTTTGATGCATGACATCAATTTATTCTTGCCCATCGAAAAGGTTTGTAGCAAACTCAATTTCCCCCCTGCGCCAGAGGCCGAACGCAACCGCCAGTGTGGATCCGCCGGTTGGAGCGCAGAGGCTGTCTTTTGACAGTCCCATGCTTCAACTCGTGGTGCGTTTTGGTCATGTCTTCAGACTATACCAAAAGGTCAGTCAACATTGCACCCTACGAGAGGGTTCATTCGCGTCCCTGTAGCCCAGTTTTGCGGGCTGGTCTTCAAGTGACGCATTTTCCCGAGGTTAACAGCTATGTGCAGAATTGGTTCCATCAAGAGCAAGACGCCTGTACCCCCCTCAATGGCGCTCAATCTAATGCTGCCGCAGCAGGAAGGGCATGACAACTCCGGTTTTGCTATGGTTATGCAAGACCTGGAGGGCGTGTTCAGCCACTACAAAGACAAACCCCTGCTTTCATTGGCCTGCACCCCCGAGGGTGTGCAACTGGTCAACG
>CAZDJL010000300.1:0-2024 GCA_964505745.1 uncultured Desulfovibrionaceae bacterium
AGATCTATCGCTGTGACTGGAGTTCAGACGTGTGCTCTTCCGATCTAAGCCGAAAACTGGCCCGGGAGCGGGCAAATGAAGCTATTGCCGCTTTAGCCCTCTTTTCCGGGGAACATAAAGATTTCTTGGTGGACCTTACAAACTATTCAGTAGACAGAAGCTTTTAATCAGGACCGATTTTTATGGCTCTAAAACCCCTGCATCAGCAGATTCTTCCCAAAATCAAGGACCCTTCGGATATTGCCCGCTTGAGCATGAGCGAGCTCGCCCAGCTTGCGGAGGAAATCCGTGAGGAAATGATCTTTGTAGTTTCCAAAAATGGAGGCCATCTTGCCCCGTCACTGGGGGTGGTTGAACTTACATTGGCCCTGCTAAGGGTTTTCTACCCTGGCAAAGACAAACTTATCTGGGATGTAGGCCATCAGTCATACGCTTATAAACTGCTCACCGGACGCCGCGACGACTTTCATACACTGCGCACCCACAAAGGAATCTGCGGCTTCCCCCGCCGTGAGGAAAGCCCTTTCGATCATTTCGGCACAGGGCATTCATCCACATCCATCTCGGCCGCGCTGGGAATGGCAATGGCCCGCGACCTCAAGGGAAAAAATCACAATGTGCTGGCCATTATCGGCGATGGCTCAATGACCGCAGGAATTGCCTTTGAGGGTCTTAACCAGGCGGGCGATGCGGGACGACCTTTGATTGTCGTGCTTAACGACAACGAAATGTCAATTTCCAAAAACGTAGGCGCCCTTTCGCTTCTGCTTTCACGGGGGCTTTCCACAAAACTTGCCCGCCGCACCATGGGCGAAGTGGAAAATTTTCTTTCCTCCATACCGGGAATAGGTGAAGACATTATTTCAATCCTGCACCGCGGGCAAAGCAGCATCAAAACTTTTTTCACGCCGGGCATGTTGTTTGAAGCTCTGGGTTTTGACTATGTAGGCCCTGTGGACGGGCATGACATTGAAAAAATGAGCGAAATTTTTGAAGTTGCCAAATCCATGTCTTCTCCCGTGCTGGTGCACGTGCTTACCAAAAAGGGACGGGGGTATGCGCCTGCCGAAAACAACCCCACACGTTTTCACGGGGTGGGCAAATTTGAATTGACGACAGGAGAAAGCGAAAAAATTGCGGGAACCGGGCCGACCTTTACCGAGTGTTTTGGAGAAACCCTTGTGGAGCTCGCAAAAAAGGATAAAAATATAATCGCCATAACTGCCGCAATGCCCGGCGGCACAGGGCTTGAGCAATTCGCGAAACAGTTCCCGGAGCGCTATGTGGACGTGGGTATTTGTGAACAGCATGCTGTAACTTTTGCCGGGGGCCTCGCAACCCAAGGAATGAAGCCGGTAGTAGCCATCTACTCCACATTCATGCAGCGGGCATACGATCAGATTTTGCACGATATATGCCTTCAAAACCTCCCGGTGGTGCTTTGCCTCGACCGGGCAGGCCTGGTAGGCGAAGATGGGGCAACCCACCACGGCACATTCGACCTGAGCTATCTGCGCCACATACCAAACCTCTCCCTGCTCACCCCGCGCAACGGATCGGAGCTTAAAGCCATGCTGATAGAAGCAGTCAGCCACGGCGGGCCGGTAGCTTTGCGCTACCCCAGAGCCTGCACGGAAGAGACTGAAGAGCTGAACAGTCCTATAGAATGGGGACGCGGGGAAATAATACAGGAAGGCGAGGATATCGCCATTATAGCCGTTGGCAGCCTTGTTAACTTCGCAATAAAAGCCGCAAAATCCTTCTTTGAGGAAACAGGCAGAGCTGTCACCATATTCAACTGCCGCTTTGTGAAACCCCTGCCTTGTGAACAGATTTCCGAAATAGTGAAGTCACACTCAAAGTTACTTATTTTGGAAGAGAACGTTCTGGCTGGAGGGTTTTCTGGAGCCGTGCTTGAATTTTTGAATGACCGTGATCTGGGAAAAGAGCTCACAATATCAAGGCTTGGGCTTCCGGATTGTTTTGTTGAACACGGCTCCACTTCCCAGTTGCTGTCCGAACTG
>CAZDJL010000301.1:0-2021 GCA_964505745.1 uncultured Desulfovibrionaceae bacterium
TTCAGGCCGCGCACTGCGGGCAGGGTTCAAGTTCGGTGGTGAATCTTAATGCATTTGAGTGTTGTTGGCAATCATGGGAAGGTTCCCTTTTGCTTTGGGCGGGAGAAGATCTGGATTTTGCCAGCCAAAAAAGATATGCTTTAAGATACCTCAGATCGGGTGACAAACTGAAACCCAAAAGGACAAAGTTATGGCTAAAACCACGCCTGCCACCAAGCAGCTTGATAATGAAAAAATCGGATATGAGCTTTTTGAATATCACTACGACAAATCCGCCCATAAAATAGGAATGCAGGCCGCCGAGGATTTGGGGGTAGAGGCGGCGCGGGTGTTCAAAACTTTGATGGCCCTGGTTGACGGGCAGCCCGTGTGTGTGCTTGTGCCTTCCGATAATGAAGTGAGCATGAAGAAGCTGGCTCATGTTTTTGGCGGAAAAAGCGCGAAAATGATGCCTCCGGCGGAGGCTGAAAAAGCAACGGGTTATGTGGTTGGCGGCATAAGCCCGCTGGGCAGGAGAAAAAGCTCTCCTGTGGCTATTGATGCGCAAGCCCTTGGGTTTGAAACCATATTTGTCAACGGGGGAGGCCGGGGTCTGCAAATTTGCATTGCGCCGGGCGATTTGATTGGCGTGCTTAATGCGAAAGTGGAATCTCTGGTGGCCTGAGGAGTGTTTTAATTTTGAAATTATGCGCCTGGAAAAGCGTTCCCGGCTTGGGGAGCGTTATTGGCGCGGGAAGGCTTTTTCTGCCGTCAGGCGGCTGTTTCGGGCGTAATCTGCTCCAGCTCGCCCTGGCTGTGCAGGTGGCAGGCCGCAAGGTGCCCCGGCCCGGAAACCGGTTTAAGCTCCGGCAGCACTTCTTGGCAGAACGGCATGGCTTAGGGGCAGCGGGTGTGAAGCGCGCTGCCGCAGGGAAGGTTTTCCGGGCTTGGCGGGTCGCCCAGAAGTTCCACCTGCCCGCATTTTTCCACATTCGCTCCCGGCTGGGCCGAAAGCAGAGCCTTTGTGTACGGATGAGCCGGGTTTTTGAAAAGCTCGGTCACCGGGGCGAGTTCCACGATGCGCCCCAGATACATGACCGCCACCCGGTCGCTGATATGCCCGACCACGCCCAAATCGTGCGAAATGAACAGGTAGGCAAGCCTGAACCGGTTTTGCAGGTCCATCAGCAAATTCAGCACCTGAGCCTGAACGGATGCGTCCAGCGAGGATACCGGCTCATCGCAGATAACCACTTCAGGCTTTTTAATCAACGCCCTCGCCGCGACAATCCTTTGGCGCTGCCCGCCGGAGAACTCATGCGGAAAACGTTCCGCGTGTTCCGGGGCAAGGCCCACCAGATCCAGCATTTTTTCAACTTTTTGCCGTCGTTCTTCCAGCGGTTTGACCCTGGCTTCCACATCCAGCGGTTCGCGTATGCTCCAGCCGATGCTGCGCCTGGGGTTCAGGGCGGATGACGAGTCCTGGAAAATCATCTGAATAGGGAACTGTCCCGGGCCGGTCACCGGAGAGCCGTGCATCAGCACTTTGCCCGAATCGGCCTGGAGCAGGCCGGCGGCAATGCGTCCCAGGGTGGACTTGCCCGATCCGGATTCTCCCACAAGGCCGAGAACTTCGCCCTTATGCAGGGTCAGGCTCACGTCCGACACGGCTTTAAGAGCGTTTTTCTGCGCAAAAAGCCCTTTTTTTACCGTAAAGGTTTTGGTGATGTTTTCAAGCTGAAGGATTGGGGCGTTATTTTCCGGAGCTTGCATCAATCCTCCCTGGGCCCGCTTATTCCGGCGGACTCAAAAGTGGACATGTCATTGAAAATTGCGGCCGCGCTGCGTAAAAGGGCAATGCCCAGAGCCGCCCCCGTGCCTTCGCCCAGCCGCAAGTCCAGGTTCAGCAGGGGTTTGCGTTCAAGAAGGGACAGCACCAGCGAATGGCCTTTTTCCTGGGAAACGTGGCTGAACAGGCAATATCCGCTTACTGCCGGGCATATTTTCCAGGCTGCGAGATAGGCCGCTGTGGTAATAAAGCC
>CAZDJL010000302.1:0-2018 GCA_964505745.1 uncultured Desulfovibrionaceae bacterium
TTTGTTTTTATCTTTTTGGTTTGAATTTGTCTGTGATTGCTATGAGTTATGCGTGCAGAGGTTTTTTTTGCCTGGATAGCTGAAATTGCTCATGTTATTTTAAAGTATAATAAAATCATGCCGAATAGTCTCTGGACGAAGAAGATAAGGGGGCTTTGTGAAAGTTTGGGAGTTCATTGCTGGTGGGGTTTTTCTGCTTGCAGCGCTTTTTTCGTTAATATTTACAAATGAAAACACCCAGTATGCGGGTATGGCCGCAAGCCTCGCGTTTGGCGTTTTGGCCCTGGCGCTGTGGGTGCGCCGGGCTCTTTGTTGCGCCAAAAAAATTGCCGAAACCGGGCAAAAGCTTGTGCTGGCGCAGTCCGAGCTGGAAAATATGCGTCTTTTGTATGAAAAAGAGCATGAAAAGGCTGAAGGGCTGGGCGGGCTTCTGGAGGAGGAAAGGGGCAGGCTGCGGGATGCGGCTGCAGAGCGGGAGCAGGTCATGGGGCAGGTTCGTGAAGTCGCGCATAAGGCCAGGCAGGCCACTTCGCTGCTGGGCGCTGATTTGCGGCATATTTCGCGCCTTGTGGCAGAAATTGGCGATGGCGTTGAAGCCCAAAAGTTCAATTTGCGCCAGACCAGCGATGCAATGACGTCTCTGGTGTCCAGCGTTGAGAACGTTTCAAAAAGTGTAAACGCGGCTTCCGGCGATGCGCAGGCTTCGCGGGAAAAAGCCCAGACTGGCCAGACGCAGGTGCGCACCGCGGTCGAGGCCATTGAAACGGTAGCGTCCACCAGCAAAAATTTGAAGGAATCGATGTCGTTTTTGAGCGACCGTTCGGAGAATATCGGTTCTGTCATGGAAGTAATTAGTGAAGTGGCCGATCAGACCAACTTGCTGGCGTTGAATGCAGCAATTGAGGCCGCCCGTGCGGGCGATGCCGGACGGGGTTTTGCCGTTGTGGCGGATGAAGTGCGCGCCCTTGCTGAAAAAACAATGCAGGCAACCCGGGAAATTTCCGTTGCGGTGCTCAGCATTCAGGATGCGGCGCATAAAAGCCTTGACGCGGTTGAAGACACCGCCAGGCATACTGTGGAAAGCGCCTCCAGCGCCTCCAGTGCCGGTTTGCTTATGGACGAAATAGTGCAGGGTCTGGACAAGGCGGCCACAGCGCTGGAAAGCATAGCCGGAGCCGCCGCCGAGCAGGCGAGAAACAGCGCCAGCACCAATGATGCCCTGGAGGGAATAAACCAGGTGGCCGAGTCCACCGCCACCAATATGCAGTTTTTCACTTCAAGGCTTGTATCCATTTCAGACAGCCTTGCAGAGCTTGAAATTGTGGCGGAGGCCCTGAAGACGGGCGACCTTGCCAAGGCCCAGGAAGAAACAAGAATTGTGGAGTGGAGCGATGATCTCGCAACCGGGCTGGAGTTAATTGACAGCCAGCACAAAATGTTGTGCGCCTATATAAATTCTTTGTACAGGGCTTCAAGGCGCAATGCCCCGAAAGAGGATATTCTTGACATAGTCAACAGCCTCAAAAACTATACGGCAACGCATTTCAGCACGGAAGAACAGTATTTTACGCATAGCGGCTACCATGACGTGGAAAGGCATAAGGAAGTTCACCGCAATTTTGTGGCCAAGGTTGCCGAGGTTGAGCGCGACCTGCAACACGGGCGCATTGACGTGGGCGATTCCCTGCTCGATTTTCTCAAGCGCTGGCTGCTCAATCATATCAAGGTCACAGACCATGAATATGTGCCGTTTGTGAAGCAGAGCATCCGTGATACGGAAATGCGCTCTCGCCGTCCTGTTGCCGCGGCGCGCAGCCAGTAACGGTGAACAGGCCCGCTGGTGCCGGTTTTGCGGAGGCTGTGAGGCGATATTGATAACATGGGGCATTTTGCCTTAAAGTATAATTTCAAAGCTAAAATGTTCTAAAACAACGGCGCCGCAGGCGTAAGAAGGTGTAAACACTTGCTCTTGTGGTTTCTTTCGACTTTTGTTAACTGTTTTAGATATGAAATATAAG
>CAZDJL010000303.1:0-2015 GCA_964505745.1 uncultured Desulfovibrionaceae bacterium
GAAAGCACCAGCACCGCCAGAATCAACACAGCCCAAAGCATCCACTTCTGTTTGCCGGCGTCTATAAACGCCGTAGCCTCAGGCCGGGGAGTATACCTTTCTTCACCGACAATCGAGGCTTCAAGCAAAGTTCCATCATCAAGCAGTCTGAGGTTGTTGTCAAAAACCATTCCAGAATCGTGATTGCCGTAGGCCAGAATCCACGGCCCTTCCCCTCTGGCCAACCACACAAGCTTATACGGCTCCCACTGAATTTCCATGTCGGGGGCATTGACAAAAGGGACGGGGCCGGTTGAGTGTAAAAGCCAGTGCGGGGCTCTGGAATCTATCTCAAAGGGGGCGTTTTTGCGCTCATTGCCTTTGGCGTCCGGCTTGAAGCGGTAAATATCCCCTTCCGCCTTAAAAGCCCAGGGCGCCTTTTCGGTCATCCTGTTCTTTACATCCACGTTCATGGTGTCCGGCTTGGGCAATATGAAATTAATGGCTACAATCGGGTAATATCCCCCTGTGTCGTAAACCACTTCCATGCCGTCACTGCTTTTAACCCCTGTAAAAACACTGGTTTGTAGTTTGCCGGGCCGGCTTTGCGGATCAAAAACGGCCTCCACCCCGGCAAGTTTGGGGGCGCTTTCTCCCAGGTTCAGCAACAGATATCTGGGGCTTTTCTTGGGAATTTCCACACGGAAATGCTCGGTTTTTTCCTTATCCCCAAATCTCGCAACCGTCTGTTTCTTGTCATAAAGTTTCCAGCCTGCCAGATCATTGCTGAACCTGACCTCCACCGGGCTATTGAAATCCTCTTCCGGGTTTTTGAAAGAAAGCTTGAGCGAATACGCGCCGGATTGAAGCCCGCCCGTGTCTATCAGGTAGGTGGCGCTTTCACCGCCGGATCCGGCTTTGTTGTTCAGCTTGATCACGGCTCCGGTAGCGTCAATCTGGATATCTGTGCCGCTGGGCAGGGAATTATCCTCATCCGGCTGCCAGGGAAAAAAGGAAAGCGCCACCGGGGCAGGGGTTGTGCTCAAACGCTTCGGCTTGCGCACTTCAAACGGCACAGCCAGGCCGCTAGCGTCAAACACCCTGATATCGCCAAAATCAGTGCGTTCCACATGCTCATAAACCATATGGGGCAGCTCAAGCCACATCACCTCACCTTCAACCCCGTCCAAAGTAAGCTGACCGGCGAAATCATCCGGGCTTGAGGTCTGGGCCTGCGCGTTGCCCTGCAGCAAAATGCCGAAAGGAATAGCCAGAGCGGCGGAAAACATGAAAGAAACAACTCTTTTGTAGATACTATGCCTCATACGGTTCCTTTTGTCTTTTTTCCGAAGCCGGCGGCAGCGGAGCCGCCCAGCCGATGAACAGAAGCAGAAGCCCTGCCACAAAGAAAGAAATTATCCTGGTAATTGTCCCGGTTTGGGCCAAATCCACAAGCAGAAGCTTGCCAATGTCAATCAGCATCAAGATCGCCCCGGCCGCCCAGACCCGGCGCAGCAGAAGCCTGTTTCCAGCCGCCATGTGCCCGATGCCGTAAAGCCCCCAAAGAACAAGCAGGGCCAGATGAAAATGCCCGGATTGGGGAATTTCGGACATGGGAATTTCCATAAAGAAATGCGTGGCCCTGGCAAGCATGGCTGTAAGCCATAAAAAGACCATTACATCCATTATTGTAAACAGGGCCTTCCTGTTCAAGGAAGGAACGCCCCCCGCCCTTTGCGCGTAAATTTGCCAGAAGGCCACCGCCGCTATGCAAAAGGCCTGCTCAAGTTCAAGCGGGTTCAAAAGGGGAATATACTGCGGCAACGGGGCCGGGTCGCCAGAAGCGAACAGGGTTCCCAAAAACCACACGCTGGTTGAAAGCACCAGGGTCAACGGCAGCCAGAAAAGCATCACCATGCGCCTGTCGGAAGGCCATGTTTCTTTTTTGGCGGCAATTACGCTGGAAATGCTCACAAATGCCAGGGCAGGCAAAATTCCCGCCAAACTGGTCCACGACTCTGAAAGCCCCCAAAACA
>CAZDJL010000304.1:0-1994 GCA_964505745.1 uncultured Desulfovibrionaceae bacterium
CATTGAAAAGAAATAAAAAAGTCGTATTTAAAAAGTGAGATGGATTGCCGCAGTGAAACTGGTGAAGTGAAAAGAAGCGGGTTTGGAGAAAGCAGTTCGCCTTCCTGAGCTCGTATTGGCCCGGCTTTCGGAAGGAGAAGGCAGGGCCGGGCTTGCGGCGGGCCTTTGCAGGAATGCTTTAGAGATATGGCTAAAATCTGCTTTTTGAGCCTGTGCAGCCACGCTTTGCGCGCGGGATAATGTATGCGCAAATGAAAACGTAACCTATTGTTTTTTCGGTGAATATTTTATTGACTTGGGTTGAATTAGCAGAGATATTTAGCCCGGCAACTACATAAAATAAAAGCAGCAGGCATATGAAGCAAAAGATTTTTCAATATGAAAAAACAATTACGGATTTTGTTCAGAAACAAAGAGGTTGTTTCATTGTTTTAAGCCATGACCAGACATTTCTGGCGGCTCTGCGCACAGTGCTGACCAAAAATTTGGCTCTGGTGGCCGCAGACATGATTCTTTCCGTGCAGGAAACGGGAAAATTGACCAAAGTGATCAAGCAGGCCGAAGGCTTGTATATGTATCCGTTTCTGTTTATCGAGCGCAGTTTCAAGGGGCAGGATACTGCTCCGATAATACGCCAGCTGCGGGCGGCTTTTCCCAAGCTGTTCATTGTGGTGCTTACCATTGATGTGGAAAAGTACAGAATTATGTATCTGCATGAGCTTGGGGTGGACAATTTCATTACCAAACCGGTGTCCGCAAGCACAATTATTGAGAAGATCGCGTTTACCATCAAACCGCAAAACAAATTTGGCGAGTTGATTGATCAGGCTAAAAAACATCTGGAAGCCGGGGAAATTGACAAAGCCAAAGTCCTGTCCGGGGAAATACTGGAAATCAAGCCGGGCAGCGCCGCCGGGCTGATGGTGCTGGGCGACGCGGAAGCGGCTGCGGGCAACATGGACGCCGCGCGCGAGGCATATTTGGAAGCCAGCCAGAACGCGGATCTTTATCTGGAGCCCCTGCGTAAACTGGCCGAACTTGCCGAACGCACCGGCGACCTGGAGGAAGCGCTGAAGTATCTGGGAAAGCTGAACAAGCTTTCGCCTTTAAACTCCGAACGCAAGATTGAGATGGGCGAAATTCATCTTGAGCTTGGAAATGACGACCGGGCGGAGGAGCTGTTCAATGCTGCAATCACTCAAATATCTAATGATGCGATGGAGCATATAGCCGAACTGGCCACTCAGATTGCGAAGATTTATGAAAAGGAAAATCCGGTCCGGGCGGAAGCTTATATCAGAAAAGCCCTGAACGCCAAGAGTAAAAATCTGACCAAGGAAGATATGCGCCTGTTCAACAAGCTTGGCGTGGCCTTGCGCAAGCAGGGCAAATGGCAGGACGCGGTTTTAGAATACCGGCGGGCTCTTGAAATAGACCCGTGTGACGATACCATATATTACAATATGGGCATGGCCTACGCCGAGTCAGAGAATTTTTCCGAAGCGTTGAAATGCATGGAAAAGGCCCTTTCCTTCAATTCGGACTTGCCGTATATTTCCCCCGGAGTGGCCTATAATGTGGGCATGGTAATGTTCAGGAGCGCCCGCCGGGAGGAGGCAAGGCGCTGTTTTGAGGCGGCGCTGGAACAAAATCCAGATTTTGAGCCGGGCAAGGAAGCTTTAAAAAAACTTCAGGCCTGATGCTTTTTGCCTGCGCATTGGCTTCGCGGCTGGTGGGGTTGCCGTCAGGCCGCTGTTTTCTCAAAGGTTCTGACAAAGCCTTCACCTCTGCCAGGGCAGATTTTCGTATTCAGGGCGGTTTGTTTCAGGCCTCCTCTGGCGCGTAGCGGCGGAAGCAACGGCCTTTCGCACACTTTGCGTTTGCCCTGCCGGTAAATCCGTTCTGTTCCTTTGCGTAATTCCGCGCCCTTGCGGAAATGACCGCCTGGATCTGCGGGCGTGTAGCGCTTTCTGCTATCAGGGTGATTACATTTT
>CAZDJL010000305.1:0-1965 GCA_964505745.1 uncultured Desulfovibrionaceae bacterium
GCGGCACAACGCCCGCTCATATAGCAGCTTTGCGCAAAAAACTGGATTGCTTGCCCGCCCCCGCAAAAAACTCTTTCCAACGCGAAAAGGTTGTAGTCACCTCCCGCTCTCAGGCGGTTTTTATCGGCCAGAACGAACCGATAAGAATAATTGGAGAACGAATTAACCCCACCGGCAAAAAACAGCTGACAGCGGAACTTCAGCAAGGAGACTTTTCCCTCGCCCTAAAGTTCGCGGCAGAGCAGCTCAAGGCGGGAGCCCCGCTTTTGGATATCAATGTCGGTGCTCCGCTGGTGGATGAAACGATTATTTTGCCCAAGCTGGTTCAAGCTGTTGCCGGGCAATATCAGGCCCCTCTCTGCCTGGACAGCTCAGACCCCAAGGCTGTTGAGCAGGCCCTGGAAGTCTACCCCGGGTCGGCGCTGGTGAATTCAATTAACGGCGAACCGGGGCGCATAGAAAAGCTTGCCCCGCTATGCCTTAAATATGGCGCGCCCTTCATTTTGCTGCCTTTGACCGGTGGAGAACTGCCCCACACTGCCAAACAACGCATCAGCATTCTTGATAAAATGCTTGAAGAACTGAAAAGACATGGGGTTCCAAACAGCATGATTGTAGTGGACGTGCTGGCCCTGACGATTTCTTCAAGCCTGGAGGCGGGTAAAGCCTGCTTTGAAACCATCCGCTATTGCAGCGGGCTTGGTCTCGCCACCAGCGTGGGGCTTTCCAATATTTCCTTCGGAATGCCCGCACGGGAAATTCTCAACTCCGCCTTCCTTACCATGGCCGCCGGAGCCGGGCTTTCGGCGTGTATAGCCAATCCTGGCAACCTGCGCCTTGCCGAAGCAGTGGCTGCGTCCAACGCGCTTGCCGGAAGACAAGAAGGAGTGGACAACTTTATTTCCATTTATGCGGACTGGAAGCCGGATTCCTCCGGCGCGCTGTCGCCGGCCCAAAGCTCTCCCGCTTCTTCAGGTGCTAGTCAGGGCGGGGAAGTAAGCCTGGAACAATGCATTATAGAAGGGCGCCAATCGGAAGTGCTGCCACTTGTGGAGATTGCTCTGGAAAAAGGCGAAGAGCCTTTCGATATTGTGCAAAAACGCCTGATACCGGCAATTACTGTGGTTGGTGAAAAATATGAACGCAAGGAATATTTTCTTCCCCAATTGCTGAAAGCCGCTGAAACAATGCAAAAGGCCTTCTCCCGCCTGAAGCCGCTTTTGGAAGAAGGGAACTTGGCGGAAGAACGCCCGGTGATAATCATGGCCACAGTTGAAGGCGATATTCACGATATCGGCAAAAATATTGTTATTCTCATGCTTAGCAATCATGGCTTTGAAGTAATAGACCTGGGCAAAGATGTTTCCTCGGAAAAAATTGTGGAGGCCGCAGAAAAAAACAGGGCCTCGTTAATAGGCCTTTCCGCCCTGATGACCACAACTATGGTGCGCATGGAAGAAACTATTTCTTTGTTGAAAGAAAAAGGGCTTCCCATAAAAGTGATGGTCGGGGGGGCAGTAGTTACCCAGGACTATGCCGATTCTATCGGGGCGTCAGGATATGCGGCCGATGCCGTTGGTTCGGTGCGCATTGCCAAACAACTTTTAGGAATTAACTGATATTTTAGAGCAGATTAAATTTAAGGCGCCCCTTCGCAGCTTGATGGCGGAAGTGAACTCCTACCCCTGCAGGACGGGCTAAGTTGCCTGCGCAGGCAGAGCATTTTGTAATAAGCAAGCTTTCAATGTTAAAAAGTGCTCTAACGGAAAAACAGCTTTTATTTATGCATCCTCAACTGCGCCGGAGGAAAACTGTTTTCCCGGCAGTAGCAAAATTTGGCGTTTTGCAGTATATTTAAACTAGTGTTCAATGCACCCTAAAAGAATGGAGTAACGCTTTGAAAAAAGCAATGCACTGTACCTCTAATCCATATAATTTTTTTACCTTTTCAGCAAAATTGCTGCT
>CAZDJL010000306.1:0-1900 GCA_964505745.1 uncultured Desulfovibrionaceae bacterium
AAATGCTTCAAGGATTGTTCCAATAAACTGTGCAAGTTGATTGGAATTTAAAAAGCGGGCAGCCTGGCTGCCCGCTTTTTGGATTCATGATAAGAGTGGTTTTTGCCAAAAAACTCTGTCGGCGCATAGCGCCTCCCGTCACAGGTTCAGGCAGAAACCGCTTCCACGGCGAGGCGCTGAACTCTCGCCTGAAATCAGTCTGCTCTATGAAGTGCGGTCCATATACATGGGAATTGCCGTTGTGCCGGAGGTCAGGGTCTTATTGTAGCCGCGCTGAACTCTCGCCTGCTTTTTCCCCTGTTTGAACTCTTCCTGCAGGTAACTGTGGAGCTTTTTGGCTTCTTCTGTAAGCTTGCCTTGCAAACCATGCATTTCTACAAGTTTGTTTTTAAATTCTTCGGCCATATCCGGCCGGAAGAATTGCCCGGCTTCCCGCACCAGGCTGGCGCGGCTTTTCGCGTATCCTTCCGCTTTCTCTATCTCGCCTGCTTGCAGGCAGGAAAGCTCCAGCTCCCCAAGCCGCAGGGCCTCATCAATTTTGCGAATGCCTTTATTCATAGCGCCACCTTCGGCTGTGCGCCGGGATTCCGGTCAGCTTTGTTTTTCAATGCTGTTCTGGATAAAAGAAATGGTTTCTTCCCAGTTTTCCATTATGGGCAGAAATTCATATTCCAGAAGATCTGAAAGGAGAATCCAGTCTTCATTTTCCAGCACATCGGTCATTTCGCTGAACAAATTTGAAATATTTTCCACATTGGCGGAAAACTCCGGAATAACTTCCTCAACGCCCACATATTCGTTGCGCAGAAGGGAAATCATTCCAAGGAAATCGCGGGTCACATCCATCAGGTCCTGGAAAAGCTCCAGGGCCTCGGAATCATCGGCGCGGCGGAACAGGGCGGCTATTTCGCGGGAGCCGGCGCTCATCAGCTTGCTGACCTTCCTCAATTCCTGGGTAATGCTTACAGCCATCTGGTTAATTGGCATGGACTGGATTTCCAGCGATTCTATTTCTGAAATTTCAATATCTTCCGCCTGGTGAGGATAAATTTCGGAAAATTGCTCTTTGTTGACCAGAACATCGGTGATGATGCGTTCTTTAAGAGCGTCTTCCTCCATTACCCTGACAAGCACTTCCTGCAAATTTTCAAAGGAACTGAGCTTAAGTTGAGCCTCACGGCCGTCTATAATAATCATGAACACACCCTCCTCATTGGGCTGCACTTGTAAACAGTGCGTTTTTCTGCCGGCTTACAGGAAGCGGGCAGGAAAATTTGACATCATAAGGTCTTTTGCAAAGGGCATGCAAAAACAGTGCCGTTTTTTTGATGGAACATAGTCAAAAAAACTTCACAAAATTGTTCTCATGCGGTAAGATACTAGAAGAACTAATGTTTCCTGATGGATCAACTGTTCGCAAAAGGCAGCCTTTTCAGTCTGCGGGTGGAAAATGTGTTGCAGAATCGTTTTTTAAAAACTGGCCGTAAACTTGGCCTTATGTTGCTGCTTTTAGCCATTTTTTCCGTTTCCGGGTTCGAGGCCGGGGCGGGGGAAGTGGCTGTGGGCTCCGACGCACACTTTGTGAATATCACCCCTTTTTTGGATTATTATGAAGACCCTGGTGGAAATCTTGGGATTCAGGATGTGGCCTCCGGGGAGATATACGGGCGGTTCAAGCCTGTTGGAAACAATATTTTCCATGCCGGACTCAGCTCTTCGAGCTATTGGTTCCGGGTGAAGCTCGGCCTTTCCCAGGGTTCTGACTGGGGAGGGAAATGGCTTTTGGAAATTCCCAGACTGAACTTGGGCGAAGTGTCCATGTATGTTCCCGACTTTACCAAGCCGGGAGGCTTTGGCATGGTGGAAGAGCCCAACATGTTTTCATGCCCGGACCGGCCTT
>CAZDJL010000307.1:0-1872 GCA_964505745.1 uncultured Desulfovibrionaceae bacterium
GGCAAGCCAAATACCGAAATGCTCCCGCGGCAAATTCAAGAAATTTTGCGGTTCAAAAAAAAGAACAAACCCGAACAGCCAGACAAAGGCAATCCCGGCCCGAATTAATGGCCACTTCCACCACCCGCAGCCGGGGCGCGAAAAAAGACGCCGCCAGGAAACTTTTCCCCATAAACGAAAAACCGCATATAGCCCGGCTGCAATCAAAAGGCCGCGCCTTAACATGTAGTCTTCCTGAAACAAAACCCAAACAGGCACCCCGCCCAGAAACAGAAACAGTTCCAGGAAGGATGCCAGTTTAAACAAAAACTTCATTTCCGGCCTCTTGGCGCGGCTTACGCGCCTGACTTACGGAAGACAAACATGTTGCGGTGCACTCTGTCCTTGTCAAAGCGGCCAGGGTCTTTCGGTTCTTCTTTTTCGGGGCCCAAAACCACCAAAGACAGCGGAATGACAGAATCCGGCAGGCAAAACAGCTTTCTGAATGCAGAGTCGTCCTTTATGCCCGGATATATGCCGCACCACACGGCCCCCAAACCTTGAGCGTGAGCCGCTATCAGGATATTCTGGGTAGCCGCCGCGCAGTCTTGCGGCCAATACCCAGGGTACCGTTCAAGCGCCGGCTCAGCGCAGACCATTATTGCCAACGCCGCATGAGCGGCCATTTTCGCATGCGGATGAATTTCTGATATCTCCGACAATTTTGCCACATCATCTATCACAATGAAATGCCAGGGGCGTGAATTGCCTGCGCTGGGGGCGGCCATGCCTGCCTTAAGCAGATTCTCGATCTGAGCTTCATCAACCCCGCCTGAACCATACTGGCGCACACTGCGCCTTGTGTAAACGGCAAATAGAGCGTCCATATATTCTCCTTGCAAAGCCATCATTCTGCAACAAAAATATCAGCAAACAAGCCAATGTCAACAAGACGGCAAAGACAAAAGCCTGGGGCAAATCTACCCCCCGGCACTGAAGGAATTAAGCGCAGCAAGCACTTTGTCCACATAGCGGCGGGTTTCATTGGAGGGAAGGTTTTTTACCAGATGCCTGTACACTTGCTGACGGGTCATTGAATTTATTCTGTTCAGCGCAGCCTGCCTGCTGCCCCCGAAAGTGCGCTGGACGGCCCCCGGCCCGCCATTATAGGCGGCGATCACACAAAGCTCGCGGGCCCCTGTGTCTTTAACATCGGCAAAATGCCTATTTGCCAGAAGGTGCAGGTAAGCGGCTCCATACTCAATATTGTTTGACGCATCAAAAAGGAATTCACGGCTGGGCCTGCCTCTTTTACCATGCAAAAATTCGTATACCTCCGCGCCGGCGCTTGAAGGAACCACCTGCATAAGCCCATAGGCGGAAGCGGGGCTGACGGCAAAAGGGTTGAATGAGCTCTCTGTATGCACAATTGAATAAATAAGCCGTTCCCCAAGGCCATACCGGGCCGCTGCCCTGGAAACAGCGGTTTCATATTTTCCGGCTCTCTTTTTCACGCTGTCGCTGGCCAATGTAGCATGCACCCGGTAAATGGTCACCGGCCTGCCGTTTATAATCGTCCGGCGCTCCTCGATTCCATTCGCCAAAAGCTCATTGGCATAATCCATTGCCCGATTGCTGTAGCGCATGGCCTCCCCTTTCTTGTTGAGCAACTGGCCGTATAAGGCGGGGTTATCGCTCAAAATTATGTCTTTAGCGGAAAACATGTCCACAGAAGGGCTTGCCGGGGCAAGAACCATGCCTACAATCACATCCTTCAGGCTGCGCTGCGGGTAAACAGAGGAAACACTCTCGATTACAACCTCTCCGGTTTCAAAATCCACAACGGAGCGTGCTTTGTAGTTTTGAGTATATTTGACAAACCGGGTGGGGCTG
>CAZDJL010000308.1:0-1832 GCA_964505745.1 uncultured Desulfovibrionaceae bacterium
CGCCTTTTTTAAATGCCGGCTTGCGCCAGTCTGCCGCCGCAAAATGCACGCTGCCAGGGCCGCCGGGCTGTAAATTATTCCGACTGTTTTTGCAGGCATAATACAGGGCTATGGGCTCATAGTCCATACCCAGCACACGCCCGCCCGCCATAGCGCCCGCTGCCGCGCTCAGGCCGAGGCCGCAGCCCATTTCCAGGCAAAGCCTGCCCCGCACGCGTTCCTTTTGCCGGTGCAGCCATTCGCCAAGGGCTATTCCCGAGGGCCATATTTCAGCCCAGTAAGGTATTCTGTCGTCTTCCTCAAAGGCCCGGGCCAGCGCTTTCATGTTTATGCGGTTCAGGCTGGCTTTTTCCGGCTCTTCGGGATCTGTGTCCGGAAGGTCTTCGGCAAGCATGTTCCACAGCTCTTCCAGGCTGGCGGGGCGTTCAATCCGCCATTCCCGGCCAAGCATGCTGATGTGAATGGTTTGGGAGTTGTGGTCAATAATCGGGCGCATGCAGGTGTTGTAGTTCATTTGAGCAGAAAGGCAAGCTTTGCTTTAGCTTGCGGTTTGCCTCTTTTATTTGAGACAATTTTGGTATATTAAAAACTGGTATGCAAATTTCAAAAATAACAGTAATTGGCGGCGGCAGCTGGGGAACGGCCCTGGCGGCGCTGCTGGCCGGGAAGAAATACCCGGCCAGCGTTCTGGTGCGCGATGCTGAGCTTGCCAGGTCAATTAACGAACTGCATGAAAATGCGCGCTATCTTCCCGGTTTGAAACTGCCGGAAGGGCTTGTTGCCACAACCAGCGAGGCCGAGGCGCTGGACCAAACAGACCTGATTGTATGGGCCATTCCCTGTCAGAGCAGCCGCGAGGCCATGCGCAAGCTGCGTCCCCATTTCCCCCGTAATTCTGTGGTGGTTTCCGCCACCAAGGGAATTGAAGTGGCGAATCTGCGCCGGGTTGAGGAAATGGTGGAGGAAGAGCTTGGCGGGCTTGGCGTGAATTATGCGGTTATTTCCGGCCCGTCGTTCGCAAAGGAAGTGGTGCAGGAAAAGCCCACGGCAGTTGTGCTGGCCTGCCGCAACAAACAGATTTGCAAGCCGCTGCAAAGCGTGTTCTCAACCCGCCATTTTCGCGCCTATGCCAGTCTGGACGTGGCCGGGGTGGAAATGGGCGGAGCGGTGAAAAACGTGATCGCCATCGCGGCCGGGCTGATAGACGGGCTGGGGCTTGGCTATAACGCCATGGCCGCCCTGATTACAAGGGGTCTGGCCGAAATATGCCGGCTTGGCCTGGCCATGGGGGCAGACAAGCAAACGTTCATGGGCCTTTCCGGAGTAGGGGATCTTGTGCTCACCTGCACCGGGGAGCTGTCGCGCAACCGGAACGTGGGCTACCAGCTTGGCAAGGGCAAGGATCTGGCCACCATTACCCACGAAATGCGCATGGTGGCGGAAGGCGTTAAAACCGCGGTTGCCGTGCAAAATCTCGCCCGTGAAAAAAATGTGGACATGCCGATTACCGCGGCGGTGTGCCAGGTGCTTGCGGGCAGTGTGAAGCCGGAAGAAGCGGTGCATTTGCTGATGACCAGGGCTTTAAAAATGGAATAATCCCGTATGCGGAGCTGCGCGCGGAGGCAGCCGGCAAGGTCTGCAGGGCTTTGCGGAAATTTTCCGGGCGAGCATGAAACTGCGATAAATTTGAAAACTAAGTATTGACAAGCCGGTGGAAATCAGGCAAAAACATTTTTCCACAACCGTAGTGGGGCTGTAGCTCAGTTGGGAGAGCGCTTGAATGGCATTCAAGAGGTCGTGGGTTCAATTCCCTCCAGCTCCACCAGAAATTT
>CAZDJL010000309.1:0-1831 GCA_964505745.1 uncultured Desulfovibrionaceae bacterium
CAAACAGGCGCAGGACTACCGCTTCGGACGCGGGGTCACCCTGAATATGAAATTTGCGGTTTCCCGCTATGCGGAAGCAATAATTCACGGCAGCAGCCGGGCGCTGTATGACATGGGAACCCTCAGCGAGGAGAAACTGCGCTGGAACCCGAACAGCGAAGGCATAAAAGAAGAGGCGCTCAGCTACTTCCGGCAGGCCGCCGATGGCGGATGCCCCGAAGGCCTTTACAAGCTTTATCTTTGGGACGAATATAACAAGGAAGGGCTCAGCCGGGAATTTCCCTCCCCCCTTCTGCTTGAGGCCGCAGAAAAGGGGGCCCTGATCGCAATGTGCGACCTGGGCAATCAGTATTTGCAGCACAACCAGCGGGATGAAGGGGAAAAATGGTTCAAAAAGGCTCTGGATCTTGGCTATGGCGATGCCGCAATTCCATACTACCGCCTCCTGCTTGAGCGGGGAAACACCCGCGAAGCGGTGAACGCACTGTTCAGCGGAGCAAAAGCGGGCAGCCTCCAGGCCTTGAAGCGGCTGGCCTGGATTTTCTCACGCGGAAGATACAAACAGATGCAGGATTTCGCTTACACGGACTGCCTGCTTGACGTGGCCAACAAAATACTGCCCGAGGCTCCCCCCGAACCAATTCCCGATTTGGACAAGCTTTGCCCGCCCCCGAGAATAATGGGGTATTAGAGCATTTTGCCCGGCTGCACGGGCCGCAGCAAAAAAGGATGAGGCAACCTTAGATTATGCGCATCCAGGTAAGTTCGTGCTTGTTGTGCGAGAGATGAAGAAGACGCCCGCCGGGAATGCCCTGGAACTGCCTGATTACCTCAAAGTCCGTGGCCCCCTGAAATTTTAGAGTGCAGATCACATTTCCTTCAAAACCCGATTCAAGCCACTGCATAACCAGCTGATACAGCCTTCCGGGGTAACAGATCACATCCGAACAAAACCACCCGGCTTCCCGAAAATCAGAGGGGTTCAGCGCAAAGGCGCTGCCCCGGACAAAACGCACCCCGTCCATTTTCGCCACATTTTCCGCCAGCGGGGCTTTGTCCACACTAATCACTTTTGCGCCAAGGCTTGCCAGAACCCAGCTCCAGCCTCCGGGCGAGCTTCCCAGGTCAAGGCACACATCGTTTGCCCCCGGAAATTTGCCGGCCAGGGTAAGCGCCTCCCAAAGTTTCAAATACGCGCGGCCGGGCGGGTCATTTTTGTTTTCCTCAAAACAGACCTCGCCATCCGCAAAGGGGCTGCTGCACAAAGAAGCGGCCAAAAGCATGTCTTCCTGCCACAAGCTCCACGCGCCCAGCGGGGCTTTGGGCAGCGCACTTCCAAAACATAGAGGCTTTGCCGAAACTTTCGGCAGTTTTTCCTGAATCAGGGCGCTTCGCCTGAAATAGCCGGTGGGATGGCAAGCCCAGTTTCTCTGAATGCTCTTCAAGCTGCGGGCGGCCTGGTTTATGGACACAATGGGAACAAGCTCCGGGTTCAGCCAGATATTCTGAGCCCAAACCGGCCGGGAAGCGTTTCCATCTGCTTCGCATAGAAACAGCCTTCCCCGCTGCTCGAACACGCTTATGCCCAGCACGGACAGCTCAGAGGCAAGCTCGTTTTCGTACCCGCGCGGGGCAATATAAACCACTGGCTTTTCCGGAAACATGAATTTATCGCCTCCCGCCCCCGTTGCCCGCGCTCAATTTCCATGCGCACCCTTTTACAGACGGCATACCCGGTAAAATCCTGGGGATGTTTCTCCGTCACCGGAAGCCGGGTTAGAGCATTTTAACTTTGAAAAGGTTGAAATGCTCTGACAGTGCAAAGCACTGT
>CAZDJL010000310.1:0-1831 GCA_964505745.1 uncultured Desulfovibrionaceae bacterium
TCGGGCAAAAGCTCTCTGCTTAAAATTCTTGCCGGAGTGGACAAGCAGTTTGACGGCGAGACCGTTCTGGCCCCCGGCTTCACTATCGGCTATCTCGAACAGGAACCGTTGGTGGATGAAACCCGCACTGTGGGCGAGGTGGTTGAGGAAGGCGTTGGCGACATAATTTCTCTAGTCAAGGAATTTGAGGAAATTAACGCCAAATTCGCCGAACCGATGGAGCCGGATGAAATGGACGCCTTGCTGAACAGGCAGGCGGCGGTGCAGGAGCAAATGGACGCTAAGGGGGCATGGGACATTGATTCCCGCCTTGAGATGGCTATGGACGCCTTGCGCTGTCCTCCTTCCGAAACTCCGGTAAACGTGATTTCCGGCGGCGAGCGGCGCCGGGTGGCTCTTTGCCGTCTGCTTCTGCAAAACCCGGACATCCTGCTTCTTGACGAGCCCACAAACCATCTCGATGCGGAATCGGTGGCCTGGCTTGAGCATTACCTGCAACAATTCCCCGGAACCGTAATTGCCGTTACCCACGACCGTTATTTCCTGGACAATGTGGCGGGGTGGATTCTGGAGCTTGACCGCGGCCGGGGAATTCCCTGGAAAGGCAACTATTCCTCCTGGCTTGCACAGAAGCAGAAACGCCTGGCCCAGGAAGAAAAGACCGAGGTTGAGCGGCAGAAGACCCTGCAGCGTGAGCTTGAGTGGATAAACATGTCTCCAAAAGGCCGCCAGGCAAAGGGCAAGGCCAGAATCAACGCCTACGAGGCGATGCTTTCCCATGAAAGTGAAGCCAGGGCCGGCGACCTTGAAATTTATATTCCGCCAGGGCCGCGGCTTGGCAAAAACGTGGTTGAAGCCGTTCAGTTAAACAAGGCCATGGGCGACAAGCTTCTGATAGAGGACTCCTCGTTTATTATTCCCCCCAACGCCATTGTGGGCATAATCGGCCCCAACGGGGCCGGTAAGACCACCTTTTTCAGAATGCTGGTGGGCGAGCAAAAGCCGGATTCCGGCAGCATAAAGGTTGGCGATACGGTGAAGTTCGCCTATGTGGACCAGGGCCGGGAATCGCTTGAGCCGGGGAAAACCGTATATGAGCTGATTAGCGGCGGATATGACGCAATCAAGCTTGGCAGCCGTGAAATAAACGCGCGCGCCTACTGTTCCCGTTTTAACTTTATGGGGCCAGACCAGCAGAAAAAATCTGAAACGCTTTCCGGCGGCGAACGCAACCGCCTGCATCTGGCAATGATGCTTAAGGAGGGCGCGAACGTCCTTCTGCTTGACGAACCCACCAACGATCTGGACGTGAACACTTTGCGCGCTCTGGAAGACGGTTTGGACAATTTCGCGGGCTGCGCGTTCATTATCAGCCACGACCGCTGGTTCCTGGACAGGGTGGCTACCCACATCATGGCTTTTGAGGGCGACTCCAAGGTGGTGCTGATGGAAGGAAACTACTCGGAATATGAAGAGGATTTCCACAAGCGCTACGGCAAGCAGGCCGATCAGCCGCACCGCATGAAATACAGGAAATTGACCAGAGATTAACGGGTATGTTTACGGGGCGCTTATTGCGCCCCGTGTTGCCTCGGCGAAGGAGCAGGAATGACGCGGGTTGCCCGTTTGCTTTTTTTTGCGGTATTCGCGCTTGCCGTCTGCGGTTCCCCGTGTCTGGCCCGGGAGCTTGAGCAATCCGGCATTGAGCTGGTTAGGAGCAATGGCGGCAGCATAACTTTTAGCGTGGAAGTTGCCGACACCTTGGAAAAACGGCATAAGGGCATGATGTTTCGTGCTCATCTGCCCTGGCAGGAAGGCATGCTGTTTGACT
>CAZDJL010000311.1:0-1817 GCA_964505745.1 uncultured Desulfovibrionaceae bacterium
CTTGTTAGGCTTCATTGATTAATCTCAGAACTTTTAAATATGTTTGCCAAAGAAAAGAAAGTGCTTTTCATCGCTGTGCACCATGCTTTTCTTGAATTCTTCATCGCCGAGAACCTGGGTGGCGATAATTTTGTTACGTCCCGTATTTTTGGCTTCATACAAAGCTTTGTCGGCCACGTTTAAAATTTTTTCCATATTGTAGGCCGCTTCCCCTTTAATTGACGCGATGCCGGCTGAAAAAGTCACGAAAAATTCCGTGCCGTCTTGCGTATGAAAGGGAGTGGTGCGAAAAGTATTCAGAATACGCTGGGTGATGGCCCTGGCCCGCACTTCGGATGCGCCCGGCAGAAGCAGGGCAAATTCCTCCCCGCCCAGGCGCGCCGCAGTGTCATAGGGTCGTTTGGATTTGGACAAGGCGTCGGCCAGCCCCTTAAGAACAATGTCGCCAACCGCATGGCCCCATGAGTCGTTTATTTTTTTGAAATGATCAAGGTCCAGGGAAACCATGCTGAGATTGGATCTCTGGCGCTCCTGGCGCTCAAGCTCAACCTGGAATGTGCGCATGAACATCCGCCTGTTAGGAAGGCCAGTCAGCGGATCGTGGTCTTTCTGAAAAGCCAGTTGCTGCATCTGTTCATAAAGTTCCAGAAGATTGCGGGTGGTGTTTTTTTTCAAATCAATGGCAAGCCACTGACCCAGGTTGTATTTTTCAGAAATTTCAAGCCATTCCTGGCGGGTGGCTCCGGGAAGAAGGCGCACAATGGCCATCAGATTGGTTCCGTCATTCGCGTAGGCTTCTGTGCAGCTGAGTTCAATAATCGCACTGTGCAGAGAGTCAAGCTCTTGCAGCAAAAGGTTTGCAGAATCCTCGGAGAGTTTCGGTGTTTCTTTATTGTGTGCCATACCGGAATAACAAATAGTCTTTTAAAAACTTTATTATGCCGCCATTCAGCACAGCATCTACATCTGCCATTTCAGATCCTGTTCGGTGATCTTTTACAAGACGGTATGGCTGCAGAGTGTAAGTGCGAATCTGGCTGCCCCATGCAATAGCGTCTTTTTCATCATACTCGGCTTTTTTGGCGCTTTCACGCTTCTTCAGTTCCAGCTCGTACAGGCGGGATCTTAGCACCCTCATCGCGGAATCCTTGTTCTGGTGCTGGGATTTTTCGTTCTGGCATTGAACCACGATTCCGCTTGGGATATGGGTGATTCGTATGGCAGAGCTGGTTTTATTTACTTTTTGCCCGCCCGGCCCGCTTGCCCTGAAAGCGTCAATCCTGAGATCCGTATCTTTAATCTCAATATTTATCTTCTGCCCTATATCAGGAATAACGTCAACAGAGGCAAAGGATGTGTGCCTGCGCCCCGATGAATCGAACGGAGAGATCCGGATCAGGCGGTGCACTCCGCGTTCGCCGCGCAGAAAGCCGTATGCGTTTGCTCCAATCATGCGGATTATGGCGCCTTTCACGCCGGCTTCGTCGCCGTCAGTGTAGTCCAGCACTTCCGTTTGCCAGCCGCTGGATTCGGCAAAACGCAGGTACATCCTGAGCAGCATTTCGGCCCAGTCCTGGGCGTCGACCCCGCCAGCTCCGGCATGTATTTCAAGAATGGCGTCGAAGGCGCATTCTTCCCCGTTCATGAGCATGGACATTTCAAGTTCGGAAATGAGGAGATTAAGCGTTTCCAGCTGATCTTTCACCAAACCTTCAATTTCCGGATCGTCTCCCCCTTCTTCCAGCATGACGAACCAGTCCCCCAGGTCGCCGATCAGCTTGTCCAGCTTCTCCATTCGCGCAATTTCCGATTCCAGG
>CAZDJL010000312.1:0-1801 GCA_964505745.1 uncultured Desulfovibrionaceae bacterium
GGAAACGCCTGCGGGCCTGAAAGCGGTACTGAAGCCTTTCCAGGGCGAAGGACCGGAAAAGGAAGTGCTCTGCGACAAAGTGCTGGTTTGCACCGGGCGCGCTCCACTGGGCGACAATATCGGGCTTGACCAAGCCGGGGTTTCTCGAAACGCCCGCGGCTGGGTTGAAGTGGATTCCAGCTTCCGGACCAGCGCCCCGAACATATGGGCAATTGGCGACTGCCTCGGCCCGGCGCACTACATGCTGGCCCATACCGCCCAAGCTCAGGGCAGGGCCGCGGTGAAAAGCATGCTTGGGGAAGCTTCGCGCACAAACCTGTCGGTTGTGCCCGCCGCCATCTTCACCCACCCGGAAATCGCCTGCGCGGGCCTCAGCCTGAAAGAGGCCGAAGCCAAATTCCCCGGCAGCAAAGCCTCAGATTTTCTGTTCCGCCAGCTTGGCAAGGCCCAGGCAATGGGCGAAACGGACGGCCTCATGCGAATTGTGTGCGATGCCGCGGGCAAAGTTCTTGGCGGGCAAATTGTTGGCGCTCATGCCAGTTCGCTGATTTCGGAAATTGCCCTGGCGGCAGGAGCGGGCCTGAACGTGGAAGAAATAGCCGCGACCATTCACGCCCACCCCACTTTGGCGGAAGGGGTGTGGGAAGCGGCCCTGGCCGCATCGGGCCAGCCCCTGCACGGCTGAGCGTTTACAGTTTGAAATAATTCCGGCGGGCACAGGCTAAAGCCCGGCAGCGCTTTGCAGGTTCTTCCCCTATTCGGCTTGAACGGAGAAAACGCCACAAATGCTTAAAAACATGGTCTATTACGAATCCGGCAGCACCGACCCGGCCTTTAACCTGGCCCTGGAAGAAGCTCTGGCCGAGCATGTCCGCCCAGGCGGGCCCGGCTGCTTCATGCTCTGGCAGAACGCTTCCGCGGTGATTATCGGGCGCCATCAAAATGCCAGGGCTGAAGTAAACCTGCCGGAACTCGCCTGCCGGAACATCAAAATGGTGCGCAGGCTCACCGGAGGCGGAACGGTTTACCATGACCTGGGAAACCTTAATTTCACTTTCATCCTCCCCCAAAAAAAAGAAGAGCAGATTACAAACAACGAACTGCTTGCCCCGCTGCTTGGCTTCCTGGGTTCACTGGGGCTTGAGGCCGGCATGGAAGGGCGCAACGACGTCACCTTGAAGGGCAAAGGCAAAATATCGGGTTTGGCCAGCCGCCAGGCTCCGGGCAAATACCTGCTGCACGGCACTATTCTTTACAATGTGGATATGAGCGCGCTTGGGGCCGTGCTGCTGGTGGACCCTGCAAAATATAAAAGCAAAGGCGTGCACTCGGTAAGGGCCAGGGTAACAAATCTTTTGGAGCACGCTGAAATCAGCCTGCCCGATCTGTGGCAGGGCATCCGGCGGGCCTACCCGGCAAAAGACGGGGCTCTGCCCGCCCCGGTGCAGGCCCTTGCCGCGCGCCTGAAAAAAGAACGCTACAGCCAGGACGCCTGGAATCTGGGCATGTCCCCTCCGGGAGACATCAGGCTCGCCGCCCGCTTCCCGTTCGGAAGCCTGGAGCTGAATATCGCCACCAGGGGAAGCGCGATCAGCGCGGCCCAGATTACCGGCGACTTTCTCACCCCCAGCAACACGGAGGAACAAATTCCCGTGACCGGCCTGGCCCAGGCCCTGATCGGCCTGCCCAGCCATGACCATTCCGCCTGGGCCGAAGCCTGGGAAAATTTTGATTTCAGCCGCATATTTTACAATTGCAAAAACGGCGGGGAAATACTGGCATGGCTGCGCCAGGCCTGATA
>CAZDJL010000313.1:0-1801 GCA_964505745.1 uncultured Desulfovibrionaceae bacterium
GGCGGACAATTCCGCGGGCCAAGGCACAGAAACGGCAAAGCTTATTCACTTTCGCCATTAAATGCCGAAGGCGGCAGTTCAAAATTCATCTGCCCAGAAACCGCTGCACGCAACCGCGCCCGCCCGAAAAATTCCGGCAAGGCGCAAGCGGGCGCTGTGTTTCCAGGCTCACTCCGCTTCCTTCATCTTCTGCCCAGGCTCAACAAGCTTATACCTCGATTTTATTTCAGGGCCTGTTTCCTCCCAGGTAAAATCTTTCCAGGCGGTTTCCCGGTTGGGCAAAACCGATATCAGCATCTCTTCCCTGTTTCCTCCTTCCAGTTCCCGGGCGCAGCGCACTTCCACAGGGCCGCCGGCCGCCACTGCCTTGGGCGAAAAAGAGGCCAGCATCGCCGCCGTTTCAGCTATAAAACCCGGCGCCCACTCTTCACCGCCAAGGTTTCGCCCCAGAGCCAGGGGGCCTGGAAAAGAAGTCAGCCGGAACATCAGATCGCCCGGCCTGAGCAGTTCGTCCAGGCAGGCGTTGTCCTGCTCATGCCTGCCCACGGAAAGCCAAAAGCGCCCAGCCCAAAACTGCCGCCCCACATTGGCAAGATAAAAATATTTTTCCTCCGGCCTTTCAACATACTTGAATATCGGCCAGAAACGGCGCGCGTTTTCCCTCTCGGTAAGGCGGCACCCGCCTGCCGGGGTGGGAATTATCTCTATCCCGTATTTCTTGGCCAGTTCAAACTGCCCCTTGCGCCCCCTGCCCCACAGGCCGAGGAGGCGTTCCCGGTCAACCAGCCCGCTCTCTTCCACAGGAGTGGGGTCGAGGCATTTGGCCGAAAGCGGGCGCAAAAGAACATCCTTGATCTGGGCATCACGCCTTATTATATTAAGGGTGTCGCGCCTCTGCGACATGGGGCGCTGGCCCAGCACCTCGCCGCTGGCCAGAAATTTCGCCCCATATTTTTCCATCAGCTCTCTGGCGCGCTTGAACAGCAAAATCTTGCAATCCACACAGGGATTGATCACCTTGCCGACCCCATGCACAGGCCCGTTCGACAGCATGTCTACAAAATCCTGGCCTATGTCCACGACATCAACGTCCAGGCCGTAGGTGCGTTTCCAGTAGTTCCGCTTGCGGGGGTAGCCGAAAAAAGGGGAATAAAAATGCAGGGCTTTCATTTTAAGCCCCTGTTCCTCAAGCACCTTGATGGCCAGAAGCCCATCCAGGCCGCCGGAAAAAAGACCGATTCCATCATATTGTTGTTCTTTCATCCGCTTTTTTTAAACATTTACAAAAAGAAATACAAGAGCAAATCCGGCCCCGGCTCATCAGCAACCCATGCCGCACAATTTAAACCTCTGGCACTCAACTTGCTTTATCTTCCTTGCCGGCAAACCAGGCGGATTCCGCCAGGTAAAATTTGCCGCCATCAACAGAACATTTCAATACCGGAGGCCTGTCCTGTGAACATACCGGATTTTTATGCGCAAATTCCGGATTCGCCCGCTGAAAACAACTGTCTGCCACCCAGCCCGGAATCCGGCACCATGCCGCACGAGCCTCCGCCAGCCTGTCAGATGGGCAACCCCGCCCTTGAGTCCATGCTGGAAGACATCTGCATCAAGAACAGTTATGTTATGGAACCTCTCTCAAGCCATCTCTGTTCGCTTCAGGAAAAATTTCTGGACACTCTATATAACGCATTCAAAGAGGCCGAGGTTGAGCTGACGGAAAAAATCACCATTTTCCAGGATCCCGGAGGCAGGCTTCTCGTTTCGGGGGAACACCCTGAGAAAGAAGCCATTGAAC
>CAZDJL010000314.1:0-1787 GCA_964505745.1 uncultured Desulfovibrionaceae bacterium
AAGAAAAACAGGCTGCATTTGCAACAAACTTTTGCGCAGTTCTGTTTTTGCAGAACCAAAAGGGAAATAAATGCCGCCAAAGCTCCGACTGGTAAAAAAAGGCAAGCGCTGTTAAGCTGGCGCATACCCGGTTAAAAAATTTCATTTGAAGGTCAAAATTATGAAAGTGTATATCGCTGCCAGTTTCAAGCATCAGCACGCAGTGGAGATGCTTACGGAGCGCCTGGAAGAAATGGGCATAGAAGTGTTGTCGTGGCTGAAAGAAGGACGCCCGGACGAGGCCTTTCTGTCCAAGCTGGAGCTGGTGAATTTTATCCGTTCCAGTGAAGGCGAAAGAGTGTTCAGGTTTTGCGCCCGGTCTGCCACAGGAGCCGACCTGGTTATTTACCTTGGCCCCTCGGGCTGCGACGCGTGGGCGGAGGTGGGGGCGGCCTACGGAACCGGAGTGCCGGTTATGGGGCTGCTTGCCAAGGCCGAGGAAGTAGGCCTGATGCGGCATATGATTGACAGCTGGTCCACTTCGGTTTCCGAACTTCTGGAAAGAGTGCGCCGGTTTAAAACCGGAATTGAATAGGGGCGGCCATGCTGCTGGTTATGGTTACCTACACCCACAACGATGCCGGGCTTTTAAACGATCTTCTTGGCAGCATGAGGCGCTGGAGCGTGAAACCCGCGCATGTGTTTATTGTAGATGACGCCTCGGAAGAGCCCTACAGCCTGCCCGGCGGGCTGAAAGAAGATTTCGGCGGCAGCGCCGCCTTAAGCGCGCAGGCGGAGAGTTCTCCGGAAAAAGGAAAGGGCTTGCCCGGGCTGGACGTGCTGCGCCCAGCCCGGCGGCTGGGGCCCGCCCAGGCCAAAAGCTTTGGAATAGGCCTGGCCTTTGACGCCGGGGCCGATGCAGTGCTGTCTGTTGACTGCGATGTGCGCCTGCCCCGCCATTGGCTCAAAGAAGCGCTGCATATGGCCGGGCAGGAAAAAGTTGGGCTGGTTGGTTCAGACCCTCAGCACGGCCTTGCCGGGGACGTGCTTTCCGACTATTTGCGCGAGTTTGAAGCCACACCGCACGGAATTGTAGAAACGCAGTTTCTTGGGGCCGGAGTGTGGGTTTTGTGCAAAGATGCGTGGCGCGCGTCCGGAGGGCTCGCAGGCCATGCCCAATACACACACGAAGACCTGTATTTAAGCAACACGCTCAAAAATCTGGGCTACACCCTGATTGCCCACAACGAGCCGCCAGCCACCCAGGTAAGGCGCCTGCGGGCGAGAAGCCACTTCAACCGCCAGCTGCACTATCTGGGCTTTGCCGCGCTTGAAGCGGCCAAATCCAGAGGGGCAGACGCGGCCCTTTCCCTGATCGCCGGGCAAACGGCGGAGCGCCTGGCCAGGGCCAGGGAACTTGGCAGGCCCGGCTTTTTTTATCTCGAACTGCTCTGGGTCAGCTCGCTTCTGCTTTACCTTTCCGCCCGGGGCGGAATGGGAGAAAACCCGCAAATCGCCTGCGCAGTGGTGGGCGAAGAGCTGAAAGCCTTTTTAAAGCCTTACCCCGAAATAAAAAAAATGCTGCAGGAAGACCTCTCTGCCATTGGGCTCGCCAACGAAAATTCCGCCCAGGCCTGCCGGGAAAATAATGGCGCGGCGAAGCCAAAAGGCGAAGAAGCGGTCCTGGCCCTTTCCAAAAACATATTGGGGCTGTGGGGCAGATATCCGGAAACTTTACAGGCGCTTGAAGAACATGAGATTTACCACATTCGCGAAGAAAATGAGAAAATGGATTTTCTGGCCCATTA
>CAZDJL010000315.1:0-1758 GCA_964505745.1 uncultured Desulfovibrionaceae bacterium
TCAGGGAAAGGCCGTCGCGGCTGATAAGCCGAGAGCGCAAAGTTTCAAGTTCGGCAAGTATTGAAGCCCAGTCTTTTTCCACCCGGCCGGACAAATCACGCAAATAATCGAGATAGCTTACTCCTCCGGTAAGTTCGGAAAGGAGCGCAGCCTGGCTCATGGTAGCGGCCAGGCGCAAGGCCACCACGCTGTGCCCGGCGGGAATCATGCCCTGTTCCTGTCTGGCTTTTTCTTCCAGCACCATTTGCGCGAACCGGGCCTGGTCATCGAAATCGGTTTCAAGAAGCACTTCCCTGAAAATTGCGGCCAAGTCGTCCGCCTTGTCCAGGGTGGCCTTTCCGGACACTGAAAATCCCGGGAAAGTTCCCTGGTCGGCCCGGTTGGTAAGGAACAGGCTGTCCGCTTGCAGGCCGCCTGTTTTGGCGGCCATATGCATGCCCAGTTCCGCAAAATCGCGTTTCTTGTTGCCCATTTCCAAAATGGCCCGGCCAAACAGGGAGGTTAGCGGTAAAAGGGCCGGTTCAACATGGGCGATGTTGAACATCAGGTCCGCATAAACAATTCCGGCTGTGGGCTGGGCGTTAAACAGCAGCGGCGTGCCCGAAAAATCCAGGTTTTCGCGCGGAATGGGCTTGTTTTCAGAGGGCAGGTCTTTCACCTTCAGCATGGGAATTGCCGCCAGGGCTTCGGGGTTTTCAGGGGCCTCCTGAATGGCGCGCAGCTCTCTGGTTCGTTCCACCAGGCTGTCCAGCTCGGCCCTGGAAAGGGATTGCCTGATGCGGGCAAGCGTTCCCGCTTCTTCCTCGGCCTTGGCCTTGGCTATTTTGGCATCGGGAACCAGCACTACTGTGGAGCGGTGCCCGTTTTCCAGAAACCATTTTTTTATCAGGTTTTCAAACACCCGCTCCCTGGAGGCAAGCCGTTCCTTTATTCCGGCCAGCGGTTTTTCATATTCCAGCAAGGCCAGAGGGTCGGCATCGTAAAGCCATGTGGTGAGCGAGGAGAGCATCACCGCAAGGCCCACCGGGAAGCGCCCGGAATTTTTTTCGCGCAGGGCGAACTCAACGCTGTTCACAGCCGCCTCAACCGCCTCGGCCGGAACGCCGTCCTCATATATGGCGCAGAGGGTGTCCATGATCAGCACTTCCACATCCTGGATGTTTTCCCCGTTTACCCCGCGCAGGCCTATGGAAAAGAACATTTCGCGCAATTCGTTTTCAAGGCCGTGCCCCGTGATGTCCTCGCCAAGCCCGGACTCTATCAGGGCGCGGCGCAAGGGGGAGCCCGGCAGGCCGATCAGGATGTGATCGAGCATTTGCAGGGCGAAATTTTCTTCCACCCCGGCAGTCTCCGGCAGCTTCCAGTTCATGGTCAGCATATATTTGCCCGGTTCGCCGTTTTCTTCTTCCCCCACGGCGTAGGGCACCTCAACGTGGTGCGGGTTTTTGAATTTGGGCTGCAACCGCACTTCCGAATTAACCTGAATGCGCTCGAAATCCTTAAGCACCTCGTTTAAAAGCTCCAGGCGGCGCTCCTCGGGGTCATCCCCCCAGAAAAAGAAACGTCCGTTCGCAGGATGGTAGAAGGAGGCGTGAAAAGCTTTGAACTGTTCATAGGTAAGGCCGGGAATGGCGTCCGGCCGCCCTCCGGAGTCCAGCCCGTAGGTGGTGTCGGGGAAGAGGGATTGCTGGGCCTGCTCTGCGAGGATGGAATCCGGCGAGGAGTACACCCCTTTCATTTCGTTGTAGACCACCCCTT
>CAZDJL010000316.1:0-1745 GCA_964505745.1 uncultured Desulfovibrionaceae bacterium
GGCCTGCAGGCGCGGGCGGACAATTTCGCGGGGCAGGGGAATTGCACAGAGGAGCAAAGCGGTTTTACCCGCAGGGCAAGGCACAGGATGCGCCAAAGCTGTTCCTTTTCTCATTACGCCCCGAGTGGGCTGCTTCAAAAACAATCTGCTTGTAAGAGGCGCGTTTATGGACAATCAAAAAATATTGCTTTTAATAACCGCCGTAGCTCTTTTACTGATATTTCTGGTTAAGCGGCGTAAATGGAAAAAAGAGGTGTTTGCCGGGGCTGCGCCTGGAAATATCGGTGTGCAGGCTGTTTATTTTTTTGAGCAGTTCCTTGGTTTTTTGCCGAAAATTGGGGCCGAAGGGAAGAAAGGGGCCAGTTTGTTCGACGGCAGCATTATAATGCATGGAGAAGAGCGGGGGGCATATGTTTTCTCCGAACAGGGAGGGATGCTTACCTATTTTGGGGTAAGCGTGTTCCTGTCCACGAGCCAGGATGATGAAAAATATAATAATGCCTGTGAGAAGCTGCTGTTTTTTGTTGTAAACTCATTTGTCGGAAATGGAGATGAGGCAAAGGGTTTTTTCAGCCATTTGGCTGAAGGCGTGCTGGCAAGAGAGGAACGAGAAAATATTATTGAGACTGTCGCCCTGCGTTTCCGGTGTTCCCTGGAACGGGACTATTCGCAAGCTTTGGCGGATGAGGTGCCGGAAACCCTGAAACATATCAAGAAACCGGTGGTGGTGATTCTTGAAATAATGCCCGCCGCCGTTGAAGCATAGGCGTTTGTTCGCCCTGAACAATTGACCTGGGGATAAAATCTGATATCCTCAACCCATGTCTTGCTTAACCGATATCCGCGTTCACCGGGAACGTTTTGACGTTTATTATAAAAAATTCACCAATTCCTGTGCTTACGACAGTGAAGCTTACGAACATCTCCACCTGAAATGGCTGCATTCGCTCAATGTGGAGGCGAATGCCGAGCAGATACTCGCATCCGTTGATCTTCCGCCGCACCTGATTCGGGCTGCGCAGCTTGCCGCGCTTTATCATGATGTTGCCCGCTTCGAGCAATATGCTCAATTCGGCACTTTTAAAGATGCCGAATCCGCAGATCATGGAGCCTGGGGCAGCAGGATACTGAAAACGGAAATGCTGCTTGAGGGCGAGGAAAAATATGTGGTTTCTCTGGTACGGGCCGCAGTAAGCATGCATAACCGGGCGGATGTGCCGGATGGCCTTCCCGAAGATTATCTGCTTGTGACCTCAGTTGTGCGTGATGCGGATAAGATTGATATTTTGCGGGTGCTTTCCGCATATATGCACCCTGCCGGGCCGCAAAGCGATGTGGTTACGGGGGCGCTTCCGGATTTGCCGGACCGGTGGAGTGCGAAGATATATAACGACCTGATGCAGGGCCGCAGTGCAAAATATGAAGATATGCGTTTTTTGAATGACTTCCGCCTGCTTTTGTGCACCTGGCTGTTTGGCTTGAATTTCCCGGTCAGCCGGTCAATAATTGCGGAACAGGGGCATATTCCGGATATTCTGGAAGGTTTGCCTGAAACTCCTGAAATGAACAGAGTGAGGCGCGTGGTGAAAGAAGCCCTGAACAGCGGGCTGTAAATTAATTTATGAAACACACAGGTTATTTTTGAATTGGGCGAATGTAGAAAGCCTTGGCATTAGAGTTTTGTGTTTTTTCCCTTTATTTCAAACAACCTTGTTTCGCCCTTCATCAAGATCGGAAGAGCGTCG
>CAZDJL010000317.1:0-1737 GCA_964505745.1 uncultured Desulfovibrionaceae bacterium
GAGTGTCAGCTTCCCAAGCTGAAAGTCGCGGGTTCGAGTCCCGTTTCCCGCTCCACGCAAAACATAAAACCCGGAATTTTACTTTCGGGTTTTTTTGTAACTCTCGCGCCACTTCAACGCCACGCCCACAAGCCATGAAGCTGCCTCCCCAAAAGACAGGCCTGCCTTGAGCTCAAAATAACCGCCCGTATCTGTAAGCCCAAGAGCAATCATTTCCGCTATGCGTATTTGTCCGCTTCATATTCGGCTTCGACTTGTCTTTGAGCCGTGGAGAAATTGTTGAGATATCAGGCCGAAGCGGGCAGGAGGAAAAACTTGTGGGCATGTATTTTACGCTTGCGCCGGAACAACTCTGGCAATGCGTATATAAATGCGAAATAGTCAAGAAAATATGGTGTTCTTGCCAAATGTTACGGGGCAACCCCTGGAGCCACCCAAGGAGAGGAAAGGGGAACTTTTCTTACAACGCGCCTGCGGGCATGCTCCGAAGAGGGCGTCTCAAAACCAGCCCGCTAAAAACAAGCGCCTTAGCTGCGCAGTTCGGCCAGGGCCCGCCGGTAGTGCTCTTCAACGGTTTTAAGCCGGAACTCCATTGAGAATTTATATTTTTGGGCGACATTCTGCTTTCCATGCTGTTTCAGCAATTCCGGGTCATTCATGAACAGGGTCAGCTTTGAACTGATTTCCTCCATATTTTTGGGGTCAAAAAGGCACTGCCGGGGCAACAGTTCGTTCACCCCTCCCACGTCTCCGGCAATCACCGGCAAACCCATGGACATCGCTTCAATTATCACATTTGGCTGAGATTCTATGAACATTGAGGGAAACAGCATGATGTCCATTATTTGCATATAGTCAGCCACATTTTCTGTTTTTGGAATGAGCGCCACGTCTTTTGCAATGCCCAGTTCTTCGCACAGGGGCAGCCATTTTTCCGGGGTGACCCCCACCACCAGAAGCTTTGCCGGCTGGAGGCTTCTCTGGGCCAGGGCGAATGCTTTTATGGCCTGCCCTGCGCCTTTTTGGGGGTTGTCGTTGCACACGTTGCCCACAATTTTGCATTCCGCCGGTATTTTCAAGCAATCCCGAACTTCCTGCGCCGGGCGGGCGGGGATGATGCGCTGATCGGGAATTGAGTTGTTTACAACATGGCAGCGGTTTTTGCGCCACAATAGAGGCAGTGTGTCTGCGCATGCCTTTGAATTCACCAGGTACGCCCTGATGCCGGGCAGCAGATAGGGAAGCGGATTGCCCGGCCGGGAAGTTACCCCCCGGTGGGCCAGGCAGGCTACCGGCAGCCCCAGCAAGCGCCAATATGTGCCTAGATAGGCCGCCAGCTTTACCCCCCGGTTGTGAAAGGCATGCACTATTACCGGCTGGTTTTCCGGCATCAGGGAGCGCAATGCCTTGTCCGCCTCCCGTATGGTGGCGGGAAGGGCTGTGTGGCGCAGGTTCATTTCTTTCAGCAAAGCGGCCGCGTCGCCTCCAGAAGGGCATACGAAATGAACGTTATGCCCGTCTGCCTGCAGCCCGTTCGCCAGATACGCGGCCTGGCGGAAGCCGCCCGAGGTTGAATTGCTGGAACTGAGGATGATTATGTTCATTTGTTGCCTATCCGTCGCCTGTTTTCTGTTTTGCATATGGTTTGGGCGTTGTGCCGGCCGCCCCGTCCTTTGAAGTGGCATAATGGCTGGAAATAAAAAAAGGTTGACCGGATGTGGCTCAAGATCACCCCTT
>CAZDJL010000318.1:0-1736 GCA_964505745.1 uncultured Desulfovibrionaceae bacterium
CTTGCCCCGTGCTGCTTGTGCCGCTGTGGGGTGGCTGCAGGGCGATATTGGCGGGAGTGTGGTAAATTACCACGCCCTTATTCTGGACGGAAGTTGCGGCGGCGGCCTGCGGGAGAGCGCTTGGCGCTACTACCGCCTCGCCGGGTTTGGGAGTGACCGCTTCTGACGCAGCCTGGATTTTTTCCTGCTCCGAAGGACCGGGGCGCATGGTTTCACGGGTTATGACCGGCGGAGGGTTGGGAACTTTGATTTCGGGGTGTTTTGCTTCCAGCGCCTTCAGACGGGAGGATTCCCATTGGTTGACGCTTTCCTGGCGGGCCTGGAAATTATACATGTCGTCTTCCAGCGCGGTAAGGCGCGTTTCCAGATTTTCAATTGTCTGGCTGCGCGATGAGCATCCAGTGAACAGCATGTTTATTGATACAGACAGAACCAGAAAGCCCAGACCGAGTCGCTTCGGCATATCTCACCGCCAGTTTAGGATTATCAACTTTAAAGCAATATACATGGTTGCGCGTAAAAATCAAACCTCCGCAGGGGAGAGGGCAAACTGCAAAAAGCCTGAACCGGATTAGAACATTTCAACCTTGAAGGGCTGCTTCCAATAAAATGCCCTGGCTGCGCCAGCAGCGCCGCCAGCTCCGCAGGCCCGGGCAAAGTTTTCTTCCACCGCTAAGCGCTGAGGGGCGGTTTGAAATTAAACCGTTCTAATGGGCGGCATCCCAGTTTTCCGCCATTCCCCAGTCTACCAGAAGAGGCACGCTCAGCGTTGTGCCATTTATGTCAACCTTGCCCATAATTTCGGCCAGCCGCTCCCCAATCCCTTTTGCGGTGGAGGACGGCGCTTCAAGCACCAGCTCGTCGTGCACCTGCAAAATAAGCCTGGCGCCAAGGCTGGTCAGCCTGGTGTCGTTGCTTACATTCAGCATCGCAATTTTTATGATGTCGGCGGCGCTGCCCTGAATAACGGTATTGATGGCCTGGCGCCTGGCCTGGGAAAGGGCCTGGGCGTTTGCGGAACTGATGTCGGCAATAAAGCGGCGCCGTCCGGCCATGGTGGTCACAAAGCCGTCCTGTGTGGCCTGCTGGATAATGGTGTCGTAATACTTCTTTAAGGTGGAGAGCTTGTTGTAATAACGGGTGATGAATTCTTTTGCCTCGTTCATGGAAATTTTAAGCTCTCTGGCCAGTTTTTGCGCGCCCATGCCGTAAATTATGCCGAAGTTTATGGTTTTGGCGTTGCGGCGTTCTTCCGCGGTAATTTCTTCCTGAGGTTTCTCAAACAAAAGGCTGGCCGTGCTTCTGTGAATGTCTTCGCCATGCCGGAAGGCGCTCAGAAGGGCCGGATCCTGGGAGAGATGGGCCAGCACCCGCAATTCTATCTGGGAATAGTCGGCGGAAATAAGCAGCTTGCCTGGCGAAGCTACAAAGCACGAGCGCATCCGGCTGCCGAGCTGGCCGCGCACAGGTATGTTTTGCAGGTTGGGGTTGCTTGAGGAAAGGCGTCCGGTGGCGGTGGCCATTTGATTGAATGAGGTGTGAATCCGCCCTGTTTCATCCACCAGCTGGGGGAACGGCTCCAGGTAGGTGGAGCGTATTTTTTCAAGTTTGCGGAATTCCAGAATCGTATCAATGATTTCATGTTTGCCCGCAAGTTTCTCAAGCGCCTCTTGTGAAGTGGACAGGGCCCCGCCTTTGGTCTTGCCGGCTTTAGGCAGCCCCAGCCTGTCGAACAA
>CAZDJL010000319.1:0-1716 GCA_964505745.1 uncultured Desulfovibrionaceae bacterium
AGAGCCTTTTAAAATGTTCCCACCGTATTTTTTTCTTTTGCATAACGTCAGGCAGGCTTAATGCTCTGAGATTCGTCCGCATTGCGTTTGTTGTTGTTGTTTTATCTCGTTACAAGGCTCTGCCGAAGCAATAATGCTTGCAAGGCACGGTAACCTTTAATAAATTAAAAGAAGTTTTGCCCACGGCTTCATAACTGCTGGTTCGGGGGAATCCCCGCTTGGCGGGGATTGCTTTGTGCATCAAAAAAGCCCCTGATAAAATCAGGGGCTTTTTGTATACTTAATTTCTGTCGCGTCCGCCACGATCTCTGTCGCGTCCGCCTCTGTTGCCGCGGTCGCCGCGATCTCTGTCACGTCCGCCGCGGTCATTTCTGTCGCCGCGGGGCGCAGGGCGGGCGGTGTCCGCCGGGTTCCACGGAATACCGTCTTCCTCCAGAAGAACGGCTTTACGGCTGGCCCGGATCCGGTCTCCATTAATTTCAATGACCTTTACTTCCATTTCGTCGCCGATTTTGCAAACGTCTTCCGTCTGGGCAACTCTTTCCACATCAAGCTGGGAAATGTGCACAAGCGCTTCAAGGTTTGGCAGTATTTCCACAATGGCGCCAATTTCCATCACTTTAACGACCTTGCCCTTATAGTTCTGGCCCAATTCGGCATGCTGGTCGTAGAACATGATCATCTTTTTGGTTTCTTCAAGAGATTCTGTGTCTGGTGCGAAGATGGAGATTTTTCCGCTGTCGTCAATGTCTATGCTTGCGCCAGTGGCGGTGGTGATTGCTTTGATGTTTTTTCCGCCAGGCCCGATAATCAGGCGAATAACATCGGGATTGACCTCAACTTCCTCATGCTGGGGGGCGTAGCTGGAAAGCTCGCTGCGCGGGCGGTCAAGCACTTTGCCCATTTCTCCAAGAATATGCAGTCGGGCTTCTCTTGCCTGTTGCATGGCCCGGGCCATAACTTCAGTAGGAATACCCGAAATTTTAATGTCCATTTGAACAGCCGTTATGCCTTCGCTGGTGCCGGCTATTTTAAAATCCATGTCGCCAAGGGCGTCTTCATCGCCAAGAATATCGGTAAGAACAATGAACTGGTCGTCTTCCTTGATTAAACCCATGGCAACGCCTGCTACCGGGTTCTTAATCGGAACGCCTGCATCCATGAGGGAGAGAACGCCTCCGCAGATGGCGGCCATGCTGGAAGAGCCGTTTGACTCCATTGTTTCGGCCACAACCCTCAAGGTAAAAGGAAAATCATCGGCTTTCGGCAGAATGGGGGCAATGGCCTTTTCCGCCAGAGCGCCGTGTCCTATTTCGCGACGGGACACGCGCGGCATGCGAACTTCTCCAACCGAAAAAGGCGGGAAATTGTAATGAAGCATGAAGCGCTTGCTTACATCTCCCAGCAGCGAATCCATGCGTTGCTCATCTGTGGAACTGCCCAGGGTGGTCACCACCAGAGACTTTGTTTCGCCGCGGGCAAACAGGGTTGAGCCGTGGGTGCGGGGGAGGAGTCCCACTTCTATTTTAATGGGGCGGACGGTTTTCGTGTCGCGTCCGTCAATACGCACGCCTTCTTTTACAATGCGTTGGCGCACAATGCTTTTTTCCATGGCGGAAAGAATTTCAGAAGCCTGGGTCTGCATTTTGGCGAGCAATTCTGCATTAGAAGCGTATTCTTCCTTTTCTGCAAGCGCAACCATCACCGTTTCACGCA
>CAZDJL010000320.1:0-1716 GCA_964505745.1 uncultured Desulfovibrionaceae bacterium
CAGCGAGTTGTCGCAGCTTTTGTGCGGGTGCGCGTTGCGTTCGGCTGGAACCCCATGGGTGGCCCAGCGGGTGTGCCCTATGCCGGTGTGGGCCTGAATTACGGGCATGGCGGCCAGTTTTTCTTCAAGAGCCTGCAGCTTGCCTTCCGCGCGCACAGTTACAATCTTGCTGGAATCGATATATGCAACTCCGGCCGAATCGTATCCTCTGTATTCAAGGCGTCTCAGTCCTTCAACAATGCAGGGAATGGCCTCCCGGCGTCCGGCATATCCTATAATACCACACATTGGCTGTTATCCTCGTAAAATCAGGGGGTACACCGCCTGCCGCTGTTTGAAAAGGTCATCTTCCTTTTTTCTGCCGTGGCAACCGGCAGCGCGCGGGGTCGGGCGGCGTCCCGGCTCAGATGTTGAAATGCTTCTGCAGGCGGGTCCAAATTTCGCGGTATGCGCCAAGCACATCTCCCAGGTCCTGACGGAAGCGGTCTTTGTCAAGTTTCGCTCTGGTTTCTTTGTCCCAGAAACGGCAGGTGTCGGGCGAAATTTCGTCCGCCAGCATCAGCCTGCCCTGGCTGTCCAGCCCGAATTCAAGCTTGAAGTCAACCAGGATAATTCCCAGCTTACTGAACAGTTCGGACAAAAGGCGGTTAACCTCAAGGCAGATCTGTTTGATTTTTTTCAGTTGCTCATCAGTGGCCCAGCCGAACAGCACGGCATGGTCGTGAATAATCAGCGGGTCGCCCAGTTCATCACTTTTGTAGCAATATTCCACCAGCGGGAAGGCCAGTTCCAGCCCTTCCTGCACAGCCAGGCGTTTAACCAGGGAGCCGGTGGCGATGTTGCGCACAATCACTTCCACGGGGATGATGGTCATGCTGCGCACAATCTGGTGAATATCGTCCACCTGACGCAGCCAGTGGTTTTCCACCCCGTTGTCCGCCAGATATTTGAACAGGCAGGAGCTTATTTTGTTGTTCAGTTCGCCTTTGCCTTCCAATGTGTCTTTTTTCAGGGCATTGAAGGCGGTAAGGGAGTTTTTATACTCCACCAGCAACTGGTCGGGGTTGTCGGTGGCGAAAATGCGTTTAGCCTTTCCTTCATAAAGCGGAGTTTGCTGGCTCATATGTTTTCCTTGTAAAATGGCTTTTTTACTTCAGCAAGCGCTGCATGGCGGCTTGCGTATTTTCCAGGCTGCCGAACGCGGTAAGGCGGAAATAGCCTTCTCCTGCCGGGCCGAAGCCTGCGCCGGGGGTGCCCACGATGTTGTATTTTGTGAGCATCAGGTCGAAGAAATCCCAGGAAGGCATGTTGTCCGGCGTTTTCAGCCACACATAAGGGGCGTTCACTCCGCCAAACAGAGTGTGCCCGGCGCTTTTAAGCGCTTCCCTTATAATTTTCGCATTGTTCATATAATATGCGATGTTTGCCCTTACCTGCTCCTGGCCCCTGGCGGAATATACAGCTGCCGCTGCTTTCTGCACCACATATGGGCAGCCGTTGTATTTTGTGCTCATGCGGCGCGCCCACAGGGGGTTGAGTTGAACGTCCTTGCCATCCGGGCCTTTGGCCGTGAGTTTTTTAGGCACAACGGTAAATGCGCAGCGCAGGCCGGTGAACCCGGCTGTTTTGGAGAAGCTGCGGAATTCAACAGCAACCTCGTCCGCTCCCGGAATTTCATATATGCTGTGCGGCAAGATCGGAAGAGCACACGTCTGA
>CAZDJL010000321.1:0-1695 GCA_964505745.1 uncultured Desulfovibrionaceae bacterium
TGCAAAATATGCTTGAATACGGCGATTTTTTGAAAAATATTTCTGCTGAAACCTTGTGGCTTTCACTTGTGAGTATGTTGCGTTTCTGGTATGAAACAAAAGTCCCGTTTACCGGGGGTGGAATTCCTCACTACTTGATAGAGCCACAACTCGCTTTTTTGCGTGAGGTGGTGCGCATTTGCGAATTTTTCGACAAATCTGACGACCACAGCAAAGAAGAGCATGAACGCACCGGACGTATTTTGGGCCTTGGCCCAAATGCAGAACTCAGGCTTGAAACTTCGGGCGGAGAAGTGCTGCTTTCTTCCGGGTCTATTTGTCCGCTCTAACAAGACAATGCGTTTTTTTGCGGGCTTGTTGCAAGGAAGGAGTCTTCCCTGCTTTTTTGCGGGCTCAGGCCGCCGGGTGTTATGCAAAATGCTGGCGGGGCTTCAGCCGGTTTTCCGGAAGTGAAGGTTCCGCTGCCGACACATTTTTAAAATTTGATGTTTTTAAGGTAATCGATAATGAAGACGTTTGAACAGGTGCTTGAAGAAGTTAAGGGCAAGCGCATTCTGGTAGCCAACCGGGGTATTCCGGCCAGACGTATATGCCGCTCCATTCGCGAACGTTTTGACGCCATTGCAGTGATGACTGCCACTGACATCGACAAAACCTCCCCTTCGGCTTCGGCCGCGCAGGAGTTGATGTTGCTGGGCGACGAGCCGTCCGCCTATCTGGATACCGATAAAATCATCCGCCTGGCCAAGCGCATGGGCATTGTCGCCATCCATCCCGGCTGGGGCTTCGCCTCGGAAGATGAAACTTTTCCCGCAAAATGTGAAAAAGCAGGCATCATTTTCATTGGCTCCGCCGCGGAATCAATGAAGCTGCTCGGAAACAAGGTGGAGGTGCGCAATCTCGCTCTTCGCCTCGGCATACCGGTTGTTCCGGGCTCAGAGTTCGCCGTTGACGTGGAGGAGGCCCGCGCGGTTTCGCACCAGATTGGCTTCCCGGTCATGCTGAAGGCAGAAGGCGGGGGGGGCGGCAAGGGTATCTTTGTCGTGCATTCTTCCGAAGAGCTGGAAGACGCGTTTGTTAAGGCCTCTGTGATGGCCCAGGCTTCTTTTGGAAACCCCAGCCTGTTTGTTGAAAGATATCTTACCAATGTGCGTCATATAGAAATTCAGGTGATCGCCGACCAATACGGAAATATTTTCGCCTTTGACGAACGCGACTGCACCATTCAGCGCAACCACCAGAAACTGATTGAAATCACCCCTTCGCCGTGGACGGGCATGACAGAGGAACTTCGGGCCCGGCTTAAGGAATATTCCCGCATGCTGGTCCGCGAGGTGGGCTATTATTCGCTTTGCACTGTTGAATTCCTGGTTGCTGAAGACGGCACGCCTTACCTCATTGAAGTAAATACCCGTTTGCAGGTGGAGCACGGCATCACTGAGTGCCGTTATGGCATAGACCTGGTGGAAGAGCAGCTTGCAGTCGCTTTTGGAGCAAAGCTTCGTTTCAACGAGGAAAATATAGCTCCGGTTCATATGGCCATGCAGGTGCGCATAAACTGCGAAGACCCGCAGGATTCGTTTACCCCCAACGCGGGCATAATCACCCGCTACGTGTCCCCCGGCGGCCCCGGGGTTCGCCTGGATTCAAATCTTTCCGCCGGCTATGAATTTCCGTCCAACTACGACTCCGCCG
>CAZDJL010000322.1:0-1667 GCA_964505745.1 uncultured Desulfovibrionaceae bacterium
TTGGCTGCGGCTTGAGCTGAAAGACGGGTTGAGGTCAGCCTGTTGCCGTTTGGGGAATATTAAGTTTGCTGGGCGCCATAAACGCTTGCACCACAGGCGGTGGAGGCCTTTGTTTTGAGAATGCGCCCGGTGGCCGCAGGCAGGGTGTTGGTTTTTATGGTCCGGTTTGCCCTGTTCGCAAGGTGAGGCAGGAAGCAGCAGCATTTGCGCTTTGTGAAAAGCACGCGCTTTTTTTAAAAAAATTGCGGCAGCAGATGGTTGGCGGGAAGTTTTTGGCTATTCCTTGATCCTGCGCGGGGAATGGCGAAAGTGGTTAGCAGGCTTTTTCTGTGCTTTTGCACCTGTCTTGCTGCTAACGCTGCAAGGGGCGCCTCAGGTGCTTTGCGCGGCTCCGCTTGGAATCACATTTCCGTCTTTGTCCAGGTAGGGATTGAAATAGCCGAACTGCACATGGGGGCAGGCGCGCTGTATCCGTTTTCGGAAGTTGTTCAGGCCGGCGTTGGGGCCGAACTCAATGCCATGCATAAGCTCAATATACATCTCCGGGTCGATGTTCAGATTGCGGAGCTGAATGAAATCTATCTTATATGTTTCAAGCGCATTGACCAGGGCTTCCATTTCAAGTTCCCCGTCCGACACGCCGGGGAAATAAAGCAAGTTCAGCGATATGAACACGCCGTTGTCTTTGGCGATTTTTATGCTTTCCAGAACATTGTTGAAGCTGTAGCTTTGGGGGCGGTAGTAACGCCTGTACACTTCCGGCCTCAGGCTGTTGAGGCTTACCCTCATCGACGAAAGCCCGGCCCGGGCGAGGCTTTCCATCACTTCGGGGCGGGAAGCGTTGGTATTGATGTTCACTGTGCCCCTGGCAAGATTGTGTTCCGTTTCTTTTTCACGGAACAAGGCGATTGCCCTGATTATGGTTTCCGCCTCGGTGAGCGGTTCTCCTTCGCAACCCTGCCCGAATGAATATACAGGCGTATTCGTTTCACGCTGGCCGTGCTGAAGCATTACCTCCACAATTTCTTCCGGGCTGGGGGTAAAGGTGAGCCTGCACTGCGGCGTTGTCTGGATTTTAGAGTCGGGATCCTGGGCGGAAATGCAGCCGATGCAGCGGGCGTTGCACACCCGGGATACCGGAAGCGGCGCCTCATAACGGCCCAGGGCCAGATTGCGCGCGGCCGGGCAGGCATAGGTAAGGGCGCACTTTTCCATTAAATGCTGCATCAGTCTGTTTTCGGGAAATTTTTGCGTAAGTTTTCTGGCTTCGCGTTTAATCACGGCCTGGGGAATGTCGCAGAACACCTGGCGGTTGTCCTTGTCTACCCTGCGGGCGCAAACATAAAAGCGGCCGTTGGCATAGCCCACGGCTCCGTATGCGAAAAGGGGCAAGGTCGGGGCATTGCCGTCATTAACATAAGCGGCGTGCCCGCTCAGGGTGTGGGCCGGTGAAATAAAGGCGGCCACAGCGGTTTCTTCCAAAATTTCAAGTTCGCCGCTTTCTTCGTCCAGCCCCACTGCGCGGCGGCCCGGCAAAAGAAACAGCTCGCTTTCAGCAGGCAGAGGCATCAATTCGTCAGGGCGGGGCAGGCTGAAGTTTTTCCCCTGCCTGCAAACCATTAAAAGTTCCGGGTGTTCATAAATATTGCCGTCCCGATCCGCCATCA
>CAZDJL010000323.1:0-306 GCA_964505745.1 uncultured Desulfovibrionaceae bacterium
GCGGAGCTGGTAGGATGGGCAAAAGTTTCAGGCGCTTCCCCACTTGATGTTTGACACAACATTTCAAGCCTGTTAGAAGAGCAGCAGATTCATATTGAGAAGCCGGGCGGCAGACTTCCTGCCAACCCTGTCAGGCCCGAAAGGGAGCAGCAGCAACAGTTGATCTCTGGGTGCCCGGCTCCTAGAAGGCGCGAACTGGAAACAGTTCGCGCTTTTTTGTTTTACGGTTTCAGCTCGTTGAGGCCGCATGGCCTCTGGAACAAATATCTCGCTAAAGGGCGGTTTTTTTGTTCCTCACATGCTGAA
>CAZDJL010000323.1:316-1647 GCA_964505745.1 uncultured Desulfovibrionaceae bacterium
CGCTCTTCCGATCTGGCCGCATAGCGCCTGGAACAAATATACCCGCTACAGGGCGGTTTTTTTATTCCTCACATGCTGAACAGGAGCATGTTGGGCCGGCGGGTCAGAGAATTTGCCCCGCCAAGTTCTGCTTGCAAGGCATCCAGAAGCTCCTCATGGCTGCCGCCCTTGGTCAGCTTGCCGTAAACTCTGCTGCCTGAAGCAAAATTGCTGCACAGGTAGAGCACATATTTCTTATAAAGCTTGCGGGCCACCCCCGGCTCCCAAAGCTCGTGCATCCGGTTTAAAAGGCCAGTGGCCGCACGGGCCACTTTGTCTGCGGCTCCATCAAACTCATCTTCACCGCGCAGCAGGCTTTCAAATATCCAGGGGCGGGCAATGGCCATCCGGCCAATCGCAACTCCGTCGCAGCCTGTTTCTTCCAGCATTTTAAGAACGTCCCCGGCTGTGCATACATTGCCGTTGCCAAAAACCGGAATTTTCACCGCCCGCTTGATTTCTCTTATGTCCGCCGCCACCGGAGGCCTGGTGCGTCTGTCCGGGGCCTGTCTGGGGTGAAAGGTGATGGCGTCGATTCCATCCGATTCCATCTCCTGAACAAGCCTGATGGTGTTTTCCAGCGCTCTGGGGTCGTCCTGCCAGCCGGTGCGCAGTTTTACCAGCACAGGGAAAGACACGGCCTCGCGCACTGCGCCGACCATGCGCCTGGCCCGGTCGCGGTCGCGAAGCAGGCCTGCGCCGGCCCCTTTTTTTACAATGGCCGCCACTGAACACCCCATATTGATGTCCACTCCGAAAAAACCTTCTTTTTCAATACGTTTGGCGGCTACGGCCATATCTTCAGGCTCGTTGCCAAAGATCTGCCCCACAAGAATGGGCAGTTCTTCTTCGTTCCAGCTGAACGCATCGGATTTTTTCGGATTTTCAGTGGGAACAGCCTTGGCGCTCAACATTCCGGTATAAAGCAGGCCTGCGCCGCCATCCGCCCCAATCAGCTCGCGCATGGCCTGATGGTTCAGCCCGGCCAAAGGCGCAAGGAGAAGGCGGCTGGAAATGGCTTTCCCGCCTATGCGGAGGGGCTCTTTAAGACGCTCCGCCAAAAGTTCACGTTCTTTATGCTCCAACATGCAGGCACTAATATCAGGAAAACACAGAGATAAAAAGGGGCAGCAGGCCGGAGGAGAAAATATGCGCGGACGGGGTCATCACCGCTGGTGATGGAGACACCCCGCCGCCCTCACCCGGATTCAGATGTATGCGAATAAATGGGGAGATTGTTCCGCATTATTCTGTGCCGCTGGTGAATTTTGTTTAAGCAGAGTTGCAAGATC
>CAZDJL010000324.1:0-1637 GCA_964505745.1 uncultured Desulfovibrionaceae bacterium
GAGCAGACCAACCCCAAACCACTCCCCCCGTCACCGGACGACAGAACTAAACAGCTTTCGCCACATCCCGCCCTTGCCACGAAGAAAAGCTGCCTTGCTTTTTGTGCAATTTTGCCGCGCTGCGAAGCTGATGGCGCGACGCGTGATCAGAACATTTGCGCTTTCTTGAAATTAAAACGCTTAAAAACCAATTTCCCACTGTTTTACCTTGACAGCACTTTTTTTCTAGATTACCAAAAAGCATCAAACTTCCACAAAATGTTTCACGTGAAACATTTGCCCCGGGAAGCCTGAAATCGTCCCCTTAAACCGGACTAGCTGCCAAACCCCACAGGAGGAGCCGTGGCCAGAATCATAGCTATCGCTAACCAGAAAGGCGGCGTGGGCAAGACCACAACATCCATCAACTTTGCAGCGTCGCTGGCCGTAATGGAAAAACGCGTGCTCCTGGTCGACTGCGACCCGCAGGCAAACAGCACCAGCGGGCTTGGCCTGGACAGCCTGGAACTTAAAGAAAACCTTTACACTGTTTTCTTCGACCCGGACAAAGCAGCCGAGGCGGTGGTGCCCACCAACACTCCATTTCTTTCCGTGCTTCCTTCCACTACAGACCTGGTTGCAGTGGAGCTCGAGCTGGTGGATAAAATGGGCAGAGAGTATTATCTCTCCGAAGTTCTCGCCAGGCTGGAGCCGCATTTTGACTATATTATTATAGACTGCCCCCCCTCGCTCGGCCTGATTACGCTGAACGCCCTATGCGCGGCAAAGGAACTGATTGTTCCGCTTCAATGCGAATTTTTCGCCCTTGAGGGAATTGTAAAACTGCTTCAAACCTACGAACAGGTAAAAAAACGCCTCAACCCGGGCCTTTCGCTTACCGGAGTGTTGCTCACCATGTATGACGTGCGCAACCGGCTTTCGCGCCAGGTAAAAAATGAAGTCCGCAAATGTTTTCCCGACCACTTGTTTGAAACCGTAGTTCCGCGGAATGTGCGCCTGTCCGAAGCCCCCAGCCATGGGCGCTCAGTTATTCATTATGACATAAAATCCAAAGGAGCCGAGGCATATTTGGCCCTGGCCAAGGAAGTTGTGCTGCGCAGGCCCAGGGCTTGACCAGATAATTTCAACTTTAAAAAGATGTAAATACCCCGGCAGAGTGAAGCGCTATCCGCCCCGCAGGCGCAGGGGCCAATTCTGCAGCACAGAGGAATTCACAAAGGAAAAAGCGACCTTACCCGCAGGACAAGGGCAGGATGCGGCAAAGGGCATTCGCTTCCGCCGTTAAGCGCAGGCGGCAACGTTTTTAAAGCCAATTCGCTTTAGAGGCGTTATTTTATAATTTTCAGGAGAAAGCATGGCAAAAGTAGAAAGAGGCCTTGGGCGCGGCCTGGACGCTCTTTTTGGAGGCCCGGGCGAACCGGCCGCCCTTAGAGACGGCGGCGACAAACATATTCTGCCCATAGACAGAATAAGCCCCAACCCCAAACAGCCCAGAAAGGCTTTTGACGAAGCCGCCCTCAGCGAGCTTGCCGATTCCATCCGGCATGAAGGAGTGCTCCAGCCTCTTCTGGTACGCCCACTTCCCGGCGGGAGCTATGAAATCGTGGCTGGCGAACGGCGCTGGCGGGCCAGCCAGC
>CAZDJL010000325.1:0-1624 GCA_964505745.1 uncultured Desulfovibrionaceae bacterium
AAGCGCAGGTATTCGTCAAGGCCGTAGCTTTTCAGGGGCCGGATGATGAACCCTATTTCAAGCAGCCTTTCAAAAAGCTCGTCTGCCTTTTGCCCATGCGGGGGGCTGACCATGATGAAATTGGCCTGGCTGGGAAACACCGTGAAGCCCATTGCGCGCAATTCTTCTGTCAGCCGCAGGCGGCCCTCTTTCACAACACGCAGGGTTTCGGCGTAAAATATCCTGTCTTTCAGGGCGGCAATCGCGGCTTGCTCGGCAAGCACGTTTACCGAGAAGGGCAGGTGCACCCGCATGAGTATGCCGGCAAGATAGGGCGGCATCAGGCCATACCCTATGCGCAGGCCGGCCAGGCCGAAACTTTTGGAAAAGGTGCGCAAGATGGCGAGGTTGGGGATGCTGCAGATTTGCGGAAGCAGGGAATGCGCCGCTTCGTCGTCGCAAAAATCCATATAGGCTTCGTCAATAACCAGCAGGCACGACGCAGGCAAGGATCTGGCCAGAGCTTCCAGCTGCCCCGCTGGCGGGCAGAACCCCGAAGGGTTGTCCGGCGTGGTCACGAACACAATTCGCGTGTTCTCATCAACCAGCGCAAGCAGGCTCTTCCAGGGAAAGCTGAAATCCGGGTTCAGCGGGGCTTGCCGGAACTCCACCCCCGCCAGCTTTGATTGCAGGCGGTAGATGCTGAAACAGGGATTGAAGGCTACAATATTATGCTTGCCGGGCTCGGCAAGCACCCGCACCAGCAGATCGATAATTTCATCGGAACCGTTTCCCGCGGCAACCATGGTTTCGGGCAGGCCGTGGTGGGCGGCTATTGCGGCTTGAAGCTTGGGAACCCCGGATTGGGGGTAGCGAAAAGCGAGAGCCAGAGATGATTCCAGCACCTCCCTCACTCCGGGGGAAACGCCCAGGGGGTTTTCGTTGCTGGCCAGCTTGATGACATTTGTCAGGCCGTATTTTTCCTTGATTTCGTCAATGGAAAGGCCCGGCACATAAGGACTGAACGAACGGGCCTCGGCTCGAGGCGTCGGCCCGTTGGAATTGCTGTTCATAATTTTGCTAAATACCTGCTGTTCGTCTTATTCTTTGGGGTGAATGGTAAGAACCGCCTGAACGGCGTTTTTGACTACTTTTTCGGCCACCGAGCCAAACAGGATGCGGTCTATGCCCCTGCGCCCGTGGGTGGCCATTATAATCAGGTCGGCGTCAATTTCAGTGGCATAGTGCAAAATTTCTTCCGCCGCATAGCCAGTGATGACCTTGCCGCTGGCTTTTACGCCGGAAAAATTTTCTGCCACAAATTTTTCCATGTTTTTCACGGCCCCGTCCACAATCTCACCCACAAAGTTCTCGATAGAGCTTGGCGGAACGTGGAAACCCACATACTGGCTCAGGGTGGGGGCAACATAAAGCACGCAGACTTCAGCGCCAAGGGCTTTTCCTAAGGTTGATGCGTATTCAGCGAGTTCCACGCTGTTTTCCGAAAGGTCAACTGGGCAAAGAATTTTTTTGATGTCTTTCATTATGCTCTCCTGGCTTATGCCGTGCGCTTGGTTGTTGCGGCTTTATGGCACGGCGATTGTTCCTAAGTCAAAAGGTTTGCGTTAACCGGACAAGGCCTTCT
>CAZDJL010000326.1:0-1616 GCA_964505745.1 uncultured Desulfovibrionaceae bacterium
AACGGTTTTTGCCCACCCCATGTCTCTTCCCGCGCCCAAAAGCTGGCTTGAGGAGAAAGTGGAAAGTCTTGCCGGGAACGGACTTTTGGATGGGCTTGAAGCCTACCACCCCGAACACAACAGCGCCAAGATTGCATATGTGGAAGAGCTGGCTGGAAAGCACAATCTGCTTCTTTCCGGCGGGTCGGACTATCATGGGCTGGTAAAGCCCAAGATCCGGCTTGGGGTTGGAGACGGAAGAATCCGGGTTCCAGTGGAGCTGCTTGATTTAATGAAAGAACGAAGGGCCGTCGGCAACCTGTAGCCGGATGGGATAGTGATTGATGACCAGTGGATATCCTTTGCCGGAATTGCTTGCTCCCGCCGGGAGCATGGAGCGTTTGCAGGCCGCGGTGCTTTACGGCGCGGACGCGGTATATCTTGGCGGGCGCGATGAACTTAACCTGCGCCACGGGGCGCTGGGCTTCAGCTGGGATGAGCTTGACCGGGCGCTTGCCATTACCCGCGAAGCGGGGGTGAAAGTTTACTACTGCATTAATGCTTTTCCGCGCCAGGCCGACTGTCGGCGGGTGGAGGAAAGCCTTGAGCGTCTGGCAGGCCTGGCGGTGGACGGCCTGATAGTGGCTGACCCCGGAGTGTTCCTTCTGGCCCGTGAAAAAACCCCTCATCTGGATATTCATGTAAGCACCCAGGCGAATACCGCCAGCGGGCAGGCCGCTTTGTTCTGGCACGGGCAGGGGGCCGCAAGGGTCAACCTCGCGCGGGAGCTTAACGCCAGGGAAATGAGGGAAACGCTTGATTTTATGCACGAACGCGCGCCGGGGCTGGAAAGCGAGGTGTTTGTGCATGGGGCAATGTGCCTGGCCGTTTCAGGGCAATGCCTGCTTTCCGCCTGGCTGAACCAGCGGCCGGGCAACCTTGGGCAGTGCACCCACCCGTGCCGGTTTGAATACCGGGTTGTGGAGGCGAGGGACATGCCCCCAAGTTTTTCCGTGGAAGAATCGTTGCGGCGGGGCGATGTGCTTTGGGAAATTTCAGAGGACGAACAGGGGTTTTCCGCTTTTTTCAGCCCCCAGGATTTGTGCCTGGTGCGCTATCTGGCCTGGTTTTGGAAGCGTGGGGTGAGCGCCCTTAAAATAGAGGGGCGCATGCGCACTGCACCCATGGTAGCCCAGATGGTGAATGTGTACCGCGCCGCCCTGAACGACTTGAAGGCCGGGAATTTCAGGCCCGCCACTTATGAACGCGAGCTTGCCCCGCTAGCCAGCCGTGCACTGGGTAGCGGGTTCTTTCTGCCTGGCGGCAAGCGGAAGATTTTTTCCGACCCACGCAGGCAGGCCGGGGAAGGGCCGGTGGTGGCCCGGCTTGAACGGGAAATTGAACCGGGGGTGTGGCTGGTGCAGGTAAAAGGCCCTTGGAAAAGGGAAAACGGCGCTCAGGTAATTTTGCCCGGACTCAGGAGCGCAGCCTTGAACGCCTTGGCGTATCATTTTGAAAATCACCGCGGGGAAACAGTGGACTTGCTGCACCCCGGAACTGAGGCCAAATTGTTTCTGCCCGAGGGCTTTGACGCCGGAGGAAGCGGTATTGGCCCCGGCATGTTCATAAGGGTTATG
>CAZDJL010000327.1:0-1614 GCA_964505745.1 uncultured Desulfovibrionaceae bacterium
TCGAACGATTTGAGGAACAGGAAGACAGTTTTGACCCTGCCCGCCTGGCTCTTGAGGCAAAGCGCTTCACAGAAGAAAACTTCACAGCGGAAATGCGTAAGCTTGTTGACAAAGTGCTGACCGCCAAAGGCCTCATTTAAGCAGGAAAACATATGAAAAAAACATTTATGCTGTTTGCGTTCTGTCTGGCCGCGCACACCCTTTTATGCCCCTTTCCGGCGCAGGCCAGGGACCAGTTCATTATCAACTATATAGACCCCACGCCCGAAGCAATAGTGACCGGGGAAGAAATGACCGCATGGCTTGAGGCCGACAAAGCCTTTGCAGAAGCGGAGGCCGCGCTGATTGCCGCCTACCACTCTGCCCTCGACAAATTCGGGCCGGGCGGGGAAGGCTGGCTGGGCATGAACCAGAGCGACTGGGCCAAATACCGCCAGGAAGATGCATACACAAAGCACGGCCCCAAAGGCAGCCCCGGCTACCTTGCCTTTCTTGCCGAAGAGGCCCGCAGCCGCACCAAATGGCTCAACCGCCTCGGTCAAAAGGGAAAGGTATACTACGCCCAGAATTTCGTTTACCAGGAACCCGGATACGAAGGGATGGTAATCCTCTATTTGCGCGACCGTGGCCAGGAAATGGAGCTTTATACCAAAAACCTTGGAACCGGAGCCGTTTGCACGGCCTCGGGCGATGCGGAAACAAAGGACGGCAAGGCCTCTTACGGCCCGGTAAAAGTTGAATTGCTCGAGCTTGGAAAAAGCCTGAACCTCACCTCCGCCCAAGGGAAAAACGTCTGCGAACCCGGCGGGAAATTCACGGGGTTCTATCTGCTTACGAAGTAAAAGACTCAACCCCACGGCAGCCAGTTTCCATTCCCATCCTTGCCGGAAGCCCGGCCGGTCAGGCCGCCTGGCCCCGAAACAGCCGGTTAACGCAGGGCAAAGCCAACCCGTGCCGGTTGCACGGCAAAAACTTCATTAAAATCGTTGCGGAGCCTTTCACGCTTGAAAGGCTCCTTCCGCCATCCTCCCCCCCCCAGAACAACCAGCAAAACAAATTTCTCCAGCCCTCTGCGGCCAAAGCTTCCACCTGAGCTGCCCCCGCGGGCTGGTTTGAAAATAAAGATCCCTATATTGCCGCCATCCATTTAATATTATATGGTCTATTTTATGCGCATTGGCATTATCGTCCTATTCATCTCCCTGCTGGCACTTGCCGCGTGCTCTGGAAAACAGCCTCTGCCCGATTTTTTAGGAGACACAGCCAGTTCACGCCAGGAATCAGTTCGCGCCGCGGACAGGCTTCTGGCCAGTGACAGCGCAGGCCCCATAGCCTCCCCGGTTCTTCCTCCCGAACTGGAAGCCGCGGCCAAAAGCCGCCCGGAGCCCCTCGACAGCCAGGGCATTCCCTTCACCATCAGCTACACCGTGAAATGCGAATCGCCCGATGCCCCGGAACTTGCCGACACATTCATGAAAACATCTCATCTGACCCGTTTGCAGAATGTGCCCATCCATACTCTTATGGCTTTGGAACAAAGACTGATCAGTTCGCTTGACGATGGGCAAAATATTCTGCACTCGCTGGGGTATTATGCCGGGAAAGTGGAAGGCT
>CAZDJL010000328.1:0-1576 GCA_964505745.1 uncultured Desulfovibrionaceae bacterium
ATTGCAAGTTTTAAAGGGGTCCTGGCCAGGACGGTAACCGCATCGCAGGCAAGCGGGCCAAAAGAATATAGGCCCGGAGGCTTGAGACAAGGCTGCGGCGGTTGGTTGATGCTTGGATGTTTCCGCCTAACTGCAAGCCTTTGGGCTTCGGTCTAGAAACGTTACTGCTCCGGTTTTCTGCGCATTCAATTATGCTTCCGTGTTTCACGCCCTCGCTGCTGCCCAGGCAAGGCCAGCTTGGTGCAGGCTGTTTGCTGAAAGCTTTCAAGCCTTGGCTTTAGTTGTTTCAAAGCCTGTCCCTCACTGGCAAATGCAGAATATGATTTTTTGCATGAAGTGTCAAGATAAATATTGCATTATTCCATAATTATTTTTGAAACAATAAATTATGAAAAAAAGAACCTTGGAAAAAGAGTCTTACAGGAAGTTGTTACTAAATAGAAGGCCTATTTATTGGTCATGTCTGACCATGCCCAGATCACTCGCCCGGCAATGCATCTATTCCAGTCATCAAAAAAGTCATTGCGCAAAGAGTAGGACTCCGGCGGGTATTCCTGGTTATCTGAATAATAGGTAATGCGGGTATCTTTTTCTTCGGGCAAGATTTTGATGGCCACGCGCTTGATTTTTCCGGAGCCGTCAAAGGGGTCGAGCACAAGCCACATGCGCCCGTTGCCTTCCACCTGCCGTTCGTTGCGGTCAATAAGCACGATATCCTCCGGGTAGAGCACAGGAACCATGCTGTCCGCCCCCTTGTCCAGGCGCACGGCTATGAGGTTGTTGCTGCGGTTGGCTATGCTTTTTTGCCAGCGCCACACCAGAAGCCAGGATAAAAGCTCGCCCTGGGGAATTATGCCCGGGCCTGCCCCCACCTCTTCCACCAGGGGAACCGCGAAATAATCCTCTGCATCGGGAGGGGGCAGGTCGTCGCCCACATTCACTACCCTGGCGTCCACAAAGCAGACTTCGCGGGCCATTTCTCCGCCCAGGTCCGGGAAGCATATATCCCCGCCCAGAACGTCCAGAATTCTTCCCACATTGTCCAGATGCATGCCGCTGCTTTTGCCTGTGAGATATTTCGACAGTGTTCCCTGGTCAACCCTGGCCACTTCAGCCAGGTGGCTGGCGTTTTTAAATTTGCCGTCGGCAATGGCTTTCTGGATTATTTCCCGGAATCTTTCCCCAAGTAAATTCGGATTATATAGTTTTATTTTTTCATTCATAACACACTCCTGTCCTGATACTTAGTCATTATCCCAGAATATGAATTTTGTCATATGAAAATTATCAAGTTATCTCTTGAAATAAAATGAAAACTATCATATATTGAGCTTGCAATTCAGCCGAACCTCTTCGGCTTTCAGCCACTATATCACATTTCCCGCCTAATTCCACCTTTTCAATCCGGCTTCGCCGGAACTTTTCCAAAGTCTGGCAAATTAATACTTTGCCTTAATCACACACAGAACAATCTGTTGTTTAACTCACTTATCTTTTAACAGCGGTTTGCCGCCCGGCGTTTATGCTAAAATCCATAAACCCTCTTGTCAGCAAGGGGGTTTTGGGGCCGCTAAAG
>CAZDJL010000329.1:0-1538 GCA_964505745.1 uncultured Desulfovibrionaceae bacterium
TTCTTTTAAACGAAGGCAGACGCCCCGGCATAGCCGCGCTTAAATCCGTATCCGGATTTGCGCCGGCCGCCCCTTTAAGCGCCGGCCAAATCAGCTTTTCCCTGGCGCCGCGCATTAATGCCGCCGGGCGCCTGGACCGGGCCGAGGACGCACTGAACCTGCTGCTGGCCCAAACACCCTGCGAAGCGTTGCCGTTGGCCGAAAAGCTGGATGACATGAATAGGGACAGGCGGGAACAGGAAGAAATCATTTTCAAGGAAGCCATACAAATGGCAAATGCCTATAAGCGTGATCCTGCGCTGGTTCTGTACGCTCCTCACTGGCATGGGGGAATAATCGGGATTGTGGCCTCGCGCATGGTGGAGGCCTTTTACAAGCCCACCTTGGTTTTGTGCCAGGAGGGCGCATATTTGAAAGGTTCGGGGCGCAGCATAAAAGAATTGAATCTGCACGAAGCCCTGACGGCATGTTCAAGCCTGCTTTCCCGCTTTGGCGGCCACCACCAGGCCGCCGGGCTGACCATAGAACCCGGCAGGCTGGATGAGTTCAGGAAAGCCTTCAACGGGGCTGTGGTTGACGCCATTGGCGAAGATCCCGTTCAACCAACCCTGCACTACGATGACGAAGCCGGATTTGCCGTTGCAAGCAACGGGACATATCTTGCGGAACTGGAGCTGATGCAGCCGTTCGGGGTGAAAAACCCGGAACCGGTGTTTATCTCCCCTCCCTTGCGAATCAGGCAGATCAGCCTGTTTGGGGCGGGAAACGCCCATGCCAGGCTAACCCTGTGCGATGAGGCCGCCAATATTTCACTCCAGGTGAAAGCCTGGCGCATGGCCAAAGAATTTCCGCTTGCCGGGGTGGGCAGGGAACTGCAAATAGCCTACAGCACCAGGCTGGACAGCTACAACGGCATACCCAAAGTCGATATTCACCTGCGCGACTGGCGCTGGCTGGCATAACCGCTTATCCGTTTTACAGAAAAAAAAACGGCGGAACACGCGCCGAAAGCAGATTAATTCCAGCCGCCCCTTCGGCGGTTAGCGGCAAAGCAAAAATGGCCTACCCAATCATCCCCGCCAGCTCCGCGGCGAACAGGTCGAAATTGTTCGGCTCGCCCGGCCTGTGATCATCCGGGTAAAGAAGGGCGGACATAAAGAATACAGAGCCTATTTCCAAAGACCGCGCGGCGCTGGTGCTGAACCTGGCAAGCTCCGCCTTGACATGACTCGCTACTTTCTCGTCAACCCCTTTCAGCCTTGGGGCCGCTTCAGTGCTAAGGCCTGCCAAAAGTTCCGCCTTGGCCCGCATTCCCTCATTATATTTGTCAACATCGCCCTGTTCAAGGCGCGCCAAAGCCTCTGCCTCTGTTTTCCGTATCAAGTCGGAAACCTGCTCAATCCACTTTAACAGTTCAACTTCCTTGTTCATCTTTTTCCTCAACTTGCTTTGTGCAAAACTCGGGCTGCCTACCGCCGGAAAGCCGGCCAATTGGTCTGGTCTTTTTGCCCAGGCTCTGATACTTACTGTTTTCAGGG
>CAZDJL010000330.1:0-1524 GCA_964505745.1 uncultured Desulfovibrionaceae bacterium
GACGCTCCTGGCCGGCGCGGGCGTTTAGCGGAAGCGGGTTCCTCCCACACCTGCGGGGCGGCAGCGCCCGGGTGAGTTGCCAAGTCTGCTCTTCTGGCGGCAGGAGGCTGATTTTGGGGCATAAAAGTTGGAAAGCCTGAAACTTGGCCCCACTGTTTTTTGGTGAGCAGTCCGCTTTTGTGAAAACCCCGCTTAAAAGCGGGGTTTTCCATGTTTTGCGTTTGCCCGGCGCCCTGCAAAGCGCGCTTTTAACAGGATTCTGGAGAAATTGAGCGGGCTCGCCGCGACATGCCGGTGATGACTGCTGCACAGTTGCGAAATTGAACCTGAAACCCCCGTGATCGGGTTTCAGGCGGTTACATGCCCCCTTCCTTGGCGAATGCGGCGATTTTGCCCATCAGTTCCGGTATGGGCAGGCTCTGAGGGCATTTGGGTAAACAGGCCCCGCAGTCCACGCAGTTGTGGGCCTGTTCGCTTTTGGGCATTGTGCAGTACAAGGTTGTGAAAGCATACCAGTTTTTGCTGCGGCTGTAATGATTATAGAAGGACAGGATGCGGGGGATGTCCACATTGAACGGGCAGGGCACGCAGTATTGGCAGGATGTGCAGCCGATTGACCCGGATTTGCGGAAAACGTCCGCCGCTTTTTCAAGCAGCTCATGCTCGGCATCGCTTAGCGGTTCAAAGCCGGTGAAGGTTTTGATGTTGTCGTCAAGCTGCTCCATGCTGCTCATTCCGCTCAGCACGGTAAGCACGCCAGGCAGGCTTCCCGCATAGCGCAGGGCCCATGAGGCGAGGCTTGCGCCAGGCCGTTCCTTGCTGAGCATTTTTGCCGATTGCGGGCACAGGCTGGCCAGCGCCCCGCCTCTGACCGGCTCCATGATAATGGCGGGAATGTTGCGGCGGGTAAGGGTCTCATAAAGCTTTTCCGCCTCAATATCTTTCCAGTCCAGGTAATTAAGCTGAATCTGGGCGAAATCCCATTTGAAGGCGTTGCATATTTCTTCCAGCATATAGGGCTCGTCATGAAACGAAAAACCCAGGTTTTTTATTTTGCCCTGGTGTTTCTTGGCCATTAGCTGGCCGTAGGCCATGTTCTGCACCATTATGTCGTAGTTCTGCTTGTTCAGGTTGTGAACCAGGTAAAAATCAAAATACTCAACCCCGCATTTTTCCAGCTGCCGGTTGAAATATTTTTCAACGTCCTCCGGCTTGCTGATTTCCCATATGGGGAGTTTGGTGGCCAGAAAATAGCTTTCGCGCGGGTATTTCTTGAGCGCTTTTGCCAGGAAAGATTCGCTTTTTCCTTCATGATACGGCCACGCCGTGTCAAAGTAATTTATTCCGTTTTCCATCGCCCGGTCGATCATTGCCTGGGCGGCGGGCTCATCTATGTCGCCATACCCTCCGGCTGTGGGCAGCCGCATGCAGCCAAACCCCAGAAGTGGAATGTTCAGGCCCGGGCCGGGAAGAAATGTCGTCCGCATCTTGTCTCCTGTGTTTTATTCAATTCGCCGGGGTGGC
>CAZDJL010000331.1:0-1521 GCA_964505745.1 uncultured Desulfovibrionaceae bacterium
AGTGCAAAGCACTGTCCGCTGCGCAGGCGTAGGCGAGATTCACTCTCGCCGTTAAACGCCGGAGCAAGCGTCTTAAAATTAATCTGCTCTAGAACATTTCAACCTTGAAAAATTCCAGTGGCTTTTTTCGCGGAATAGCCGCAGACGGTTTCGTTCACCATTAAGCGTCTGCCTGGTTAAAGCAGAAGATGCTGTTAATAAGGGGGCCTTTGGCCCCCTTGCAGTGTGATTTTTATTTACTTTTCAGCCCCAGCCGGTTTGCCGCCGCCAGAGCCGCTTCGTCATAAAACGCCTCTCTTGCTTGTTCTGTAAACCGGGATTCGGGTAAAAGCATTTCCGGCCTGTTCACCAGCTCCGGCTTGGGCGCAACCCCATATTCAGGCGGGAAGGAATTGTTGAAATACATATCCTGAAACCCTGAGAATTTCAGGGCATGCGCTGTTGAATCCAATATAGCCAGGGTGCTGCCGTCAATGAGCCCGCATTCCTTTGCCTGAATGAGGCCCGCCAGGCTTTCGCCGCCCTGGGTGCACGCGATGTGCCCATGCCGGTTCGCCGTAAGCATGGCGTCCATAATGGCCTGCTCTTCAACCTGGATTACGTTGAATTCGCCGCCCTGCTCAAGATAACGCCGGGCAAGCAGCTGGACGCGGGGGAAGGAAACCGGGTTGCCGATCATGGCGGCCTGAGCGACGGACGGAGTGACCTGCACCGGGCGGTAATGACGTTTGCCTGCCGGCTGCTCATAATATTTGAAAACCGGATCGGCATGAGCGGACTGCACCCCGAACATCATGGGAAGCGCGGAGATTATCCCCAGCTCTTTGAGTTTTAAAAAACCGGCCATAACCGCGGTTATGTTGCCTGCATTGCCAATAGGCACGAACACCGCCTTGGCGGTCAAATCCCAGCCGCACCACTGGGCCACCTCAAAGGCGTACGACTCCTGCCCCAAAATCCGCCATGCGTTTTTGGAATTGAGGAGGGCCACCCGGTAATTGTCGGCCAGGCGCTCAACCACTTTCATGCAGTCGTCAAACACGCCGGGAAGCTCAAGCACAGTTGCCCCGCTGCCCAAAGGCTGGGAAAGCTGCTGGGGGGTTACCTTTCCGTGGGGCAGAAGCACAACGGAACGAATCGGGCCGCCCACATACGATGCGTAAAGCGCCGCCGCAGCCGAAGTGTCGCCGGTGGACGCGCACACAGTAAGCACTTCATCCCACCCGTGTTTGCGCACCATGGCCTTGAGGTAGCTGAACGCGCAGGCCATGCCCCTGTCCTTGAAAGAGGCGGAGGGGTTTTGCCCGTCATTCTTATAGGCGAAATTGAGGCCCAGATGCGAAGCCAGCGGGCCGGCCGCCGGAATTACAGGGGTATTGCCCTCCCCAAGGTGAACAATGTCGTTCTCCTCCAGCACCGGAGCAATCAATTCATAAAAGCGGAAAATGCCACGAAGAGCCTGGCGCTTGGCTGCCGCGCGCAAGTCAAACACATCGCGCCACTCTTCGCCGCTGGTTTCAC
>CAZDJL010000332.1:0-1520 GCA_964505745.1 uncultured Desulfovibrionaceae bacterium
TTTCCATTTCGTTGCCAAAGGGATTTGACATCACAAAATGAGCTGTGGCCGCCACACCTGCGCCGTAATAGAACGAGTGCGTTATCAGGGGAATATTCCAGGCTTCTGCCATGCCCAGAATTTTGCGGCAGCAGGACAAACCTCCAGCCTTGATAACGTCGGGCTGTAAAATATCAACGGCGTTTTTTTCAATCAGGGTTTTGAATCCATAGTGGGTGTATTCATTTTCGCCTGCGGCAATGCTTATGTTGCTGTGCTCGCGTATGAAGCTCAGGCCATCATAATCATCCATGGGGCTGACGGGTTCCTCGAGCCAGCGGAGGGAGTATTCTTCCATGCGCTGCGCCATTCTCACCGCTTCCCGTCTGCTCCAGCAGCCGTTAACATCCAGCGCAAGTTCAACGTTGTCGCCAATGGCTTTTCGCGTTGCTGCCACAGATGCCACATCCCGCTGGTGCAATTTGACCATATGATAGCCGTCTTCGGCCCGGGTGGCAGCATCTTCCGCTGCTTCTTCCGGCGTCGGGAACGGGGGCAGGCTGGCATATCCACGAATGGAACTGTGGTGCGCGCCCCCGAGCAGTTTGTAGACCGGGAGGCCGCTCATTTTTCCCAGAATGTCCCACAGGGCTATTTCCACGCCGCTGATGGCGTTCAGTACCATCCCCTTGCGCCCGTATCTGAAGGTGGCAATGTACATTTTTTGCCACAAGGCATCGATGCATGTAGGGTCAGCGCCCATCAACCGGGGTTTGAGAGCTTCAACAATGAATTTTGCCACGGCGCATGGCGTGAGCCGCCAGGCTTCGCCAATTCCGGTTATTCCTTCATCCGTGTGAATTTTTACCAGTACATGGCCGTCGCTTTCAGTGTTAAAACATTTTTCAGATTTTGAAGCCTTTATTTTTTGCGGAATGCGCAAAGGTATAGCCTGCACATCAGTAATTTTCATCCCACACATCTCCATGTAATGCAGTGAATCACAACAAACTTGCCGATGTTCTATTCAGGCATGTTTCTAAAAAAACATGCCTGTGGGCGTGGGTACATTGAGCAGTTTCACAAAGCTGAGCCAGATCAAGAGGCAAAATATCAGGGAATACAGCGTGCTGACTTTGGCCAGATGCCCAATACCTTTGTTTTTGTCGCCCAGAATCATGGACGTGCAAAAAATAAAGGCAGCCGTGCTGACAAAGAAGCCAAGGATTGATAACAACACCGCGTAAATCAATGCTATTGCGGCAATTATTGCTACCTTTTTCCAGGCAACGGCTTCGGTTTCACAAGAAGTATTGTCACGCCGTTTCAGGTATATCCCCTTACCGACAAACCACACCCCGCCAAGGGCGATCACCGTAAGAAGCGCCGCAGGAAAGACGCGCGTCACGTCTTCCAGCTCTTGCATCTGCACGGCGAAAGCGGCGCTGATTGCCAGAAAACACAGTCCGCACAGGATATCTTGATTGCTTTTACACATTGGCGTTCTCCGGGCGTTCATCCTGACAGCGACATTTTGCTTC
>CAZDJL010000333.1:0-1505 GCA_964505745.1 uncultured Desulfovibrionaceae bacterium
ATTAATGATTATGTGCAGATCGTCATTTCCGATATTGAAATGCCAAGCATGGACGGGCACAACCTGACCAGGCGGATAAAAGAGGATAATGTTCTGAAAGCGTTGCCGGTTATGCTTTTTTCGTCCCTGATTACCGAACGGCTCCGGCACAAGGGGGAATCAGTCGGCGCAGACGAGCAGATTTCCAAACCCGAAATCACCAGGGTGGCCAAGCGCGCATTTGATCTGATTGAAAAAAGCCTCAAGCACCCGGACAAACTGAATATGCCCAAGGAAGACGCCGGAGAGGAAGCTGTTGATTAGAGTGTTTCAGGTTTGAAAAATGTAAATGCCGGATGGCGCGAAACGCTCTTTGCTCCGCAGGCGGGCAATTCCGCAGAACAGCGAAACTGCAAAAGGAGCAAAGCGGCTTTACCCGCGAGCAAGGCATAAGGCGGGGGCAAAGGCATTGCTTTTGCCGTTAAGCGCCGGGGGGCGTCTTACAGCCCATCGGCTCCAAACCGGGAAAGGGCCATTGTGAAATAAAAAAGCAGGGGAAGTCTCCTGCTTTTTTTGTTTGCGCTAATGCCGCAAGCCGCAGCCTCCCTAAAGGAGCAGCAGGCAAACGTTTTTGCCGCGGGCTCCACCAAATATGACGTTGAAGCTTAAAACACGCCTTTCAGCCCGTGCTGGCGCAGGGCCGCATCACAGCTGCCCAGGTGATACAGGGTGTGCCCGCTCATCATGGCGATGACCGCGGCGTAGGTGGTTTCATCGCCCAGCTCTTTGGACAGGGCCTCGTTTTTTTGGGCCAGCTGCGCATCGTTCAGCGAATTTAAAAAAGCTTTGCCTTTTTCCTCCATTTCAGCCGCGTAGTCGAGCATTTTTTCTTGGTCAAGCCCGTCTCCGGCCCAAGCCTCAAGCGAGCCTGCTTCTTCCGCAAGCGGCGGCGTGGAAGCCGGAAGGCCCGCCCCCATGGTAAAAAAGTCCACCGCGTTCAGGGCATGGTACACTTGCTGCCAGATGGGCCAGCCGCCAAAGTTTTCTTCCCAGATGTTTTTAGGGCAAACTTTTATGAACTGCTTCAACAGGGAACAAGAAATGCCAAACGAGGCGGACAAGGCTTTAACTGTCTGATTGGACATGGTTTCCTCCTTTTTTAAATGCAGCCGCAACGGCTGCCTGATTAATATAACGATTAACCGTATAACGCAATCGGGAAGGAAGTTTTGACCGGAGTGGAGCAATTTTTTGCGGAGTTTGTTTGGATAAAGTAAAAATGCAAACGCCCGATGAGTAGATATAAAGGAGCGCTATTTGCATATTAGTGCTATCAGGCAAATTTTTCCACAGGATGGAATTTTTTATGGATATAGCAAGTATTACCAGCGAGCTGTCAAAACAGACCGGCTATTCGGAAAAGGATTTGAACGGTTTTCTTTCCAACCGCATGGATCATTATAACAAGCTGACCGAACGGGCCGAGGAAATCCTTGCTGCGGCAGATCTGAAAAAGACGGTCAACA